>NZ_KB906183.1:0-21848 GCF_000381205.1 Thioalkalivibrio sp. ALE11
TACAACCATCAGATCGGGCAGAAGGCGCTGGGGCACCGAACGCCGGTTGAGACACTCAAGGCCTGGCAACAGGAACGCCCCGATTTATTTCGTAAATGTGTATACAATCAGCCGGGACCCGACAAATAGCTGGATCTCATTAGTGGCCTGACTGGGTTCCAGGGAGGGCCTTGGTTGGGGTTTCATCGTAGTGAAATAAACGATGGCGGAATTGCCGGGGGCGTCAGGTGGCTGAAGGGATGCGGGTGCTTTTGACCGGGTGCGCGGGCTACATCGGCCGCGCCCTGGCCCGACGCCTGCGGGAGCGGGGTGTCGTGGTGGTTGGGGTGGACCGGGATCCCTGGGGGCCGGAGGTAGCCGGGCTGGGTGAGCGGATGGATTTGGCGGAAGCCGGTTCCAGCGGGCGGCTCGCTGCACTGATGGCCGATGTGGATGCGGTGTTCCATCTGGCCGCGGCGCGCGTGGACTGGGGGCTGGATTACGCCGGTTACGCGCGCGACAACCTCGAGGTGACGCGTGAGGTGGTGGAAGCCGCCGCGCTCGCCGGGGTGGACCGGTGGGTCTATCTCGGGACGGTCGGTGTGTATGGTTCCGGCGCACACGCGCTGGATGAAACCGCGCCGTTCGCCCCCGCCACCGATTACGCGACCACCAAGGCGCTGGCCGAGCAGCTCCTGCTGGAGCGCGCCGCATCGGCGGGCTGGGTGGTGCGCATCCTGCGGCCATCGGCGGTCTTCTCGGAGGAGCAGCCCGCGAACACGAACCTGTACCGGCTGATCGAGGCGATCCGGCGCAACCGGTTCGTGCTTGTCGGGGACGGGAGCGAAATCAAGACCACTTCGTATCTGCACAATGTGGTGGATGCGACGCTGTGGTTGTACGACGATCTCGGCAAGGGCGGTGTCGAGGCGTACAACTATGTCGATGAGCCGAAGCTGACGACTCGCGAAATGGTGGACGTGATTCGGGAGGAGCTGGGGTCGCGCCTGCCGTTGGTCCGTTGTCCGCTGGGGGTGGCCGAGAAGCCGGCCCTGGCGCTCGACTGGCTGGCCGAGCGGCTGCACCGGGATCTGCCCGTCACGGCAGCGCGTATCCGCAAGTTTTGTACGCCGACGAACTTCGATGCAAGCCGCATCCGCGAGGCCGGGTTCGTGCCGCGGTATGGCAGCCACGATGCCCTGCGCCGTACGGTGCACTGGCACCGGAGCCTTGCACGGAACGCGTGATGCCGTGTACGGCCTGCCCGGGGCTTGGTAGGCTGCGGGGCTGCACAAGGACGGGGGCGCGGCATGGGCCGGACACTTCTGCTGGGGCTCAACGAGATCAATTTTGATTACGTCCGGCGATACGTGGAGCGGGGTTATCTGCCGGGGTTCGCGCGGTTGTTGCGCGAGCACGGTCTGCTGCACACGCATGCCGAGGATCGCTACGAGTGGCTGGAGCCCTGGATCCAGTGGGTGACGGTGCACACCGGACGGTCGTACGAGGAACACGGGGTGTTCCGGCTGGGGGACATTGTCGAGTCCGAGGTGCCGCAGTTGTTCGAACAGCTGGAGGCGCGGGGGCTGAGCGTGGGGGCGGTGTCCCCGATGAACGGGGCCAACCGGTTGCGGAATTCGCCTTATTTCGTCCCCGACCCCTGGACCGGGACCCCGGCAGCGGGCCCGCTCTTTGTGCGGTTCCTGGCGCGCGCGGTGTCGCGCGCGGTCAATACCAATGCGACGGGTGGCGCGGGGGCGACGACCTGGTTGACCGTGCTTGCGGGGCTGGTGCGTTTTGCCCGCCCGCGTCATTACCCGGAATATGCGCGGTTGCTGGGTCGCGGCCTGCGCCGGCACTGGCCACGGGCCATGTTGCTGGATCGGCTGCTGTTCGACATGCACGCGGCGCTCTATCGGCGGCACCAGCCGGATCTGTCGGTGCTGTTCCTGAACGGCGGTGCGCATATCCAGCACCATTACCTGTTCAGCTCGCAGGTGTGTGAAGCCGGGCGCCGGAATCCGGAGTGGTACGTGCCTCCGGAGGTCGATCCAGTTCTGGAGGTGTACCAGCTTTACGAGCGCATGGTGCTGGAATGGCGTGAGCGGTTTCCGGAGACCCGAATCATCCTGGTGACGGGGTTGCGCCAGGTCCCGTATCCCCCGGGGCCGCACTATTACCGCCTGGTGGACCATGCGGATTTTCTCCAGCGCGTGGGGGTCCGCGATGTGGTCGAGGTGGAACCGCGGATGTCGCGTGATTTCCTGGTGCGCTTCACGAGCTCCGAAACGGCAGCCGAGGCGGAGTCAATCCTGAGGGAGCTGGCGGACGAGCAGGGTCGGAAGTTGTTCGAGGAGGTTGAGCCACGGGGGCACGAGCTGTTCGTTACGCTGACCTATCCGCACGAGATCGACCGTTCCACGCGCGTGTGTCCGCCCGGCGGCGAGATGGTGCTGGACCTGCAGGAACACGTGGCCCTGGTGGCCATCAAGAACGGCCATCACGATGCGACGGGATACTGCATGGATACGGGGGCGGCCGAGGGTGAAGGGGGCGGTGCCGGCATCCCGCTGAAGGAGGTGTACTACCGGGTGTGGCAGTCGGTGACCGGGTGAAGGAGGGACTGATGGCGGATCTGGATGTGCGCTGGAAACAGCGCCTGGCGAATTTCCGGCGGGCCCTGGCACAGCTGGAGAGTGCCGTGCGTCTGGCGCAGCAGCGCGAGCTGTCGGATCTGGAACGCCAGGGGTTGATCCAGGCCTTCGAGTTCAATCACGAGCTGGCCTGGAACGTGATGAAGGATTATTTCGCCTGGCAGGGCAATACCGCGATCACGGGCTCGCGCGACGCGATCCGGGAGGCCTTTGCGAAGGGGCTTGTCGAAGATGGTGAAGGCTGGATGGAGATGATCCGCAGCCGGAATCTGACGGCCCATGCCTACAACGAGCAGGTGGCCCGCGAGATCGCCGAGCAGGTGGTGTGGCGCTATCACGCGCTGTTCGATGCGTTCGCGAGGCGCATGGGCGAGCTGGAAGGGCAGGCATGACGGGAGCGGCCAGTGCCACGAAGTTCGGGTTGCCGGCCGATGTCGTCACGCGCCTGTGCGCGGTGTTCGCCGGCTGGCCGGAGATTAGCGGCGTGTGGTTGTACGGCTCGCGCGCGAAGGGGACCTGGCGCAAGGCCTCGGATATCGATCTGTGTTTGCAGGCGGATAGTCTCGGTGTGCGCGACCTCCTCCGGATCGAGGGCGAGATCGATGATCTGCTGTTGCCGTGGAAGGTGGATCTGTCGCTCTGGCATCAGATCGAGGAAGAAGACCTGCGCGGGCACATCCGTCGAGTGGCGGTGGAGCTGTGCCCTTCGGACATCCCCGCCGGGTGAAGCTGTCCGCACATCGCTCGGGCATCGGGGTGGATAACCCCTCGGCGGGCGCGGCCGCCGTGGAAATCTCCCGGGGTGTCTCGTACCCTCCGGGCTCGTTCGCCCATCCCGATCCGGAGACACCGTGGCCGATATCCTGAATCAGTACGCCGACGATCAGCCCGAGTCGAAATACATCGTTCTGCGCGCCCGCAGTGGCCAGGAGGTCTCCGCCAACTTCACCCTGCAGGACCGGCGGGGGCGCCAGAGCGCGGCGGAGTACCTGTTCCACCTCTACTCCACCATCAAGGAGAAGGTGGGCGAGCCGACCCTGGACACCGCCGCGCCATCGCCGGACGACCAGGACGCCATGCAGCGGCTGATCCTCTACTCGGCCGGTGCCCACGACACCATGTTCGGCACCTTCAATGGCTCCACCGAGATGCCGGAGGAAGAGCGCAATGAGTTCGTGGAGATCTTCCTGCTGGCCTGCGCCACGGTCATCGAGGGCAAGCGGATCACCATCGACCTCCAGCGGGGCGTCATCGAGGCCGAGGCGGCCTGAGTGCAGCGGCCCGCGCGGTCGGAATCCGGGGTTTTCGTGCGGAATGTGACGTAGCCCACCTGTCCTCTGTTGAGCCCGCGCCGCGCGCGTGATTTCCTCTGTTCAGCTTGAACGATTCTCGCCGGAGCGAGGGAGGCAGCATGATGAAGTCCTGGACCGGAATCACGAGCGGGGTAGGGGGGCTGTGTGCAGCCGGGGTGCTGCTTGCGGCCTGCGGGGGTGGCAGCAGTAGTGGGAACGACAATGGGCAGGCCTCCGACGACAGCGGTTCGGTGGCGGTGTTGATTACCGACGCGCCCACCGAAGTGTACGATGAGATCTGGGTGAACTTCACCCGCATCAGCCTGCTCTCGCAGGATGATTCCGAAGAGGCCGAGCCCGTCGTGCTGTTCGACGATGTCGACGGTGAGGCTCTCGACCTGTTGCAACTGCGCGACCATGCCGAGCTGTTCACGGTGCAGGAAGATGTGCCGGTGGGGGACTACGAGAAGGTGCGCATGGAGGTCTCCGGCGTGGAGCTGGTGGATCTGGACACCGGTTCGGAGACCCGCGTCAACGCTCGCCTGCCTGGTGATCACCTCGATCTCGTGCCACGCGCTCCGCTCGAGGTTTCCGAGGACAACGTCCTGTATCTCGAACTCGATATTGATGCCGAGGAGTCGCTGCTGGTGGTCGAAGCCGGCGGCGACATGGTGTTCCGTCCCGTGGCATTCGTGTCTGCCTACGAGGAAGGCGGCAGCGGCAGCGAGGACGGTGGCGTGGACGACGGCCTGGCGGAAGACGGCGCGGCTACTGATGACGAGCCGCTCATCAGTGTCAGGGGGCAGGTGCGCGATGCCGGGGATGATGCGATGCTGATCTGCCCTTCGGAGGCCGCTTCTGCCAGTGCCTGCGTGCGCACCTCGCTGGAGGGCGAGGTTCCGGTCTTTGATGGTCATGGCGAGCCCGTTGACCGGATCGTTGCGGGTGATTCGCTGATCGCGAAGGGCTTGTTGCAGCGAGATGATGGCGGCCGCCGTACCCTCGAGCCATTCAGCATTGCCCTGGGTACCCGGCCAATGCTGGGCACACGGGGTGGTACCGCCGATTCCGAAATGGATGCGGATCGCGAGTTCGTCACCCGGAGTGGCCGCGAAATCCGGCTTCTCGATTCGGCCCCCGTAGTAAACCGCCAGGGCGAGCGGCTGGACACCGATGCAATCGTCCCCGGTCAGCCGCTGACCAGCTTCGGCATTGTTTCCGGCGAGCCGATGCTGGCCACCCTGGTGGTCCTGGGCGGTGACGTGTCGGGGGAAGGCGGTGACGGCGAAGAAGGTGATCGCCCGTCCATGCTGCGTGGCGAGCTGGTTGCGGTGGACAGCGACAATACCCTGCAGGTGGAAGCCAACGGGAGCACCGAACACCTTCGCCTCATTGAGGAAGGCCGCCTGGTGATAGCCGGTCAAGGACAGGTTGCCTCCGGCGCGGTGGCGGACCTCGATGAGTACGAGCGGGTGCGGATCAACGCCCGGGGGACTCATGGCGACAGCTACTTCGAGGCCGAGCAGATCGTCGCCCTTCCACTGAATCGCGACGACGATGCCTCCAGCAACGGGCGACCGGGTCATGCCGGTCCTCCCGAAGGGGGCGGTCCGCCGGACCACGCGGGCCCGCCGTCCGGAGTTGGTGCTCCGGAATAATCGCTACCATTCGGGTCGGTTCGGTGAGCGCCGAGCCGGAATGGATGCACTGTGGCAGCTCAGCATGGGCAAGGGCCGACAATCGCAAGGCAGTGTCCGGTTCCCGGGAGGCACGTCGCCCGACGTGCCGCTGCAGCCCTCGTCGGCTTCGATCTGGGCCGAGCGTTACCAGCTGCACAATGCGGATGGCGAGCCGGTGGACGCCTCGGTGGAGGCGATGTTCGAGCGCGTGGCCCGTGCCCTGGCCGGGGTGGAGGCGCCGGAGAAACGCGCCGAGGTCGAGCGCGAGTTCCGCTGGGCGCTGGCGCATGGCGCCGTGCCGGCCGGGCGCATCCTCGCCAATGCCGGCGCTGAAGATCGCCAGTCGCGCACCACGCTGATCAACTGCACCGTCTCGCGCACGATCCACGACTCCCTGCAGGCCATCCTCGATGCCAATACTGCCGCCGGCCTGACACTGAAGGCAGGAGCGGGCATCGGTTATGACTTCAGTACCCTGCGGCCGAAGGGGGCGCCGGTGGCCGGGCTGGGGGCTCCGACCAACGGGCCGGTGGCGTTCATGCAGATCTTCGACCAGACCTGCAAGACCATCGGGGCGGCCGGCGGGCGCCGCGGGGCGCAGATGGCGACGCTGGACATCGGACACCCGGACATCGAGCGCTTCATCCTGGCCAAGCGCCGCAAGGGACGGCTGACCCAGTTCAATCTCTCGGTGCTGGTGCGCGACGCCTTCCTCGAGGCGGTCGAGAACGACGCCGAATGGATCCTGGCCTTCCCGCTGCTGCCCGTGGAGCAGGAGCGGGTGGCCGCATCCGATATCGTCTACCGCGACTGGCCGGTGATCGAGGATGATTACCGCATCGACGAACGGGGTCGGGTCGCCTGCCGCATCTACCACCGCGTGCGCGCCCGCGATCTGTGGCAGACCCTGATGCGCAGCACCTACGACGTCGGTGAGCCCGGCGTCATCCTGATCGATCAGGTGAACCGCCAGAACAACGCCTGGTTCGACGAGGTGATCCGCGCGACCAACCCCTGCATTACGGCAGACTCATGGATCCACACGTCTATTGGGCCGCGTCAGGTGCGGGATCTGTTGGGACAGAAATTCCGCGTGAGGGTTGATGGCCAAGATTATCCAACGGGCGAACAAGGTTTTGTCGCGACTGGGGCAAAGCAGGTCGTTCGGTTGGCTACCGCTGAGGGCTATCAGTTGAAACTGACGGCCGATCACCGGTTGCGTCGCGTTACCCGCTATACGCGGTATGTCACTGAAACTGAATGGTGTGAGGCGGGGCGGCTGCGCGAAGGCGATCGGGTGTTGCTCAACGACCATCGTGCCCACGCTGAGTGGCCTGGTGAATACACCTATGAGCAAGGCTACTTACTGGGAATGTTGGTTGGTGACGGCACCCTCAAGAAGGACAAGGCGGTGTTATCGGTTTGGAAGCCGGCCGCTGTTGTTGGCAACAGCTTCGACGCGGGCTCCCCGGTCGGGGTGGACGGGGTGATGGCAGAGGTAATGAGATCTGTCCATAGCTTACCCCATCGCGGAGATTTTTCGGGGTGGCAGGAGGTCGCCGGTCGGAACGAGTTCAGGCTTAGCCTGGCTGCCCTAAAGTCTCTGGCAGAAGAAGTCGGCATGGCGCCGGGCGCGAAGTCGGTTACTCCGGTTCTGGAGCAGGCTTCAAGTGAATGTTGTCGAGGGTTTCTTCGGGCGGTGTTCGACGCTGATGGTTCCGTTCAGGGCAGTCAGCAGAAAGGCATCAGTGTTCGCCTCTCACAGTCTGATATTTCGTGTCTGGAAGCCGTGCAGCGGATGCTTCTGAGGCTGGGGATTGCGTCATCAATCTACAGAAACCGCCGTTCGGCCGGATTGCGCCACTTGCCAGACGGCAACGGCGGCGTAAAGGAGTATGGGATCAAGGCGCAGCACGAACTGATCGTCAGGGGCGAGAACCTCAGGCGGTTCCTACAGCAAGTCGGCTTCGCGGACACGGACAAGAAACGACGTCTGGAACAAGCTCTCGCCCGATACAAGCGCGGTCTGAACCGTGAGCGTTTCGTCGCGCGGGTAAAAAAGGTCGAATCCGACGGTATTGAAGAGGTTTTTGATGTATCGGTTCCAGGGGTTCACGCGTTTGATGCTAACGGTTTGTATGCGCACAACTGTGGCGAGCAGCCGCTGCCGCCGGACGGGGCCTGTCTGCTGGGGTCGGTGAACCTGACGCGGTTCGTCTCCGCGCCGTTTACCGAAGAAGCGGCATTCGACTGGGAACGCTTCGAGCGCGTGGTGGGCGTGTTCACGCGCATGCTCGACAACGTCGCGGACATCTCCGGACTGCCGCTCGAGGCGCAGCGCGCGGAGATGCTGCGCAAGCGACGCCACGGCATGGGCATCCTCGGGCTCGGCTCGGCCCTGGCGATGCTGGGTGAGACCTACGGCTCCGAGTCGGCCGCCGCCTTCACCTCGGAAGTCTGTCGACGGCTCGCGCTTGAGAGCTGGCGCGCCGGGCTGGCGCTGGCGCGGGAGAAGGGGCCGGCGCCGGTCATGGACGAGGACTTCACGCTGACCGCGGACATGCTCCGGCGTCAGCCGGCGCTGGCCGAGGCCGGCTACCGGGTCGGGGACGTGCTGAAGGGACGCGAACTGCACGCCCGCTTCAGCGAATACATGCAGCGCATCGCCGGGGAGGATCCGGAGCTGGTCGACGCGCTGGCGAAGGAGGGCGCGCGCTTTACCCACGCCACCTCCATCGCACCCACCGGGACCATCAGTTTCTCGGTGGCCAACAACGCCAGCAACGGGATCGAACCGACCTTCCTCCACCACACCACGCGCAACATCCGCCGCCCCGGACGGCGTACCCGCGAAGCCGTCGACTGCTACTCGTACGAGCTGCTCACCTATCGCGCCCTGGTCGATGCCGAGGCGGGCCCGGGGGATCTCCCGGCCAGCGCGATCACCGCCGACCGGATCAATGTGGACGCCAACATCCGTATGCAGGCGGCCGCGCAGCCGTGGGTGGATTCGGCCATCTCCAGGACGCTCAATGTCCCGAGCGATATCCCGTTCGAGGGTTTTCAGGAAGTCTACCTGCAGGCGTGGCGTGCGGGGCTCAAGGGGTGCACCACCTACCGGCCCAATCCGCGGGCGCAGATGGGCGTGCTGATGGACCCCGAACGCCTGCGCAGCACCTGGTACACCTTCACGCTCGCAGACGGGCAGGAGGTGACCCTGCGGGGCGACGAAGAGGTGGAATACCAAGGCCAGGTGCACACTGCCGCCAACCTCTATGCCGCGCTGGACGAGGGCTACTACGACGACCTGTAACGGCGTCGCGGAGAAAACCATGCACCGGATCGATCAGCCCATCATCGCGTTTCGCCGCTCGGATATTCCGCAGGGCGAGTCGGCGCCGGCTGGCGACGACGACCCGGTCGGCAAGCGCATCCCGTCGCGCCCCGAGGGCGAGCTCGAGTCGGTCACCGAGAAGGTCCGCTACTGGACCCAGGAAGGGCCGCAGACGGTCTACCTGGTGGTCAGCTTCGTGGCCGTGTCCGGCACGGTGGGCGGCGAGACGGTGACCATCGAGCGCCCGATCGAGTTCTTCCTGCCCACCGGCCAGCACTCCGAGTCCTACCAGTGGATCTCCGCCACCATGCGCAGCCTGTCACTGGCGGCCCGTGGTGGCTACGCCGCCCGCGCCCTGCGCGACCTGCGCAAGGCCTGGGACCGCGGCCGGCGGCTACCTGCGGACACCGGGTGGCATCGTCTTTGCTAGTGGCTTCCGAAGTGGAAAAATAAGGTGGGTTTCATTAACCTCCCATAGTCGGTAAGGGTGCCCCGGCACGGGAAACTCCACGCCGAGCATAAAAACAGAGAAAGGGAGTTCGAATGCAATTGTCCCGCTGGAGTTTCTGGGCATCCCTCAGTTCCGCCGTTTTCGGGCTGCTGATACCCGCAGTCGCAACCGGTCAGACCCCGGAGTTGTCGGAGGGAGTGCCCGAGGAGGCATTCCTTGGCGAGGAGTTCTGCTTCGATACCAATTTCAGTAATCAGGGCGACGAGGGTTATGGGCCCTACTTCCGCCTCATTCTGCCCCCGGAGCTCGAGTTTCAGTCGGCCGAGATCTTCGGCTCCAGTATTGGTGGCGGTGTTGAAGACCTGGGCACCTTCCCCGCAAGTGGAGAACTAACCGATACCCGGATCGACGAGACGGTCACTGGCGAGGAGGGGTTTAGCTACCGAAATATCGTTCTGCCGGTGGGTTCGGTGGTGGATGGCGGGCCGGACCTGGAGGCCACCATCTGTGCAACGATCGGCGAGGAGGCCATTGTTGGCGAGCCGCTCCCCGTTGACCTGACTCCCATCTACGAATTCGGTGATACCCCGACGGGGGACAACGGGCCCATCGATGGGGATGTCGTCGAGCAGACCGTCACCCCGACCGTCATCCTGTTTGACAAGACCCAGGATGCGCCCGAGAGCGAACGCCCGCCCGGCCCGAGCTGGCCGATCACCTACACGCTGAACGTCGACATCGCCAACACGGCGACGATGAACCCCGTCACCATTTCCGACGAACTGCCTGCTGACCTGCAGTACATCGAGAACACGGCGCAGATTACCGGGGGCGAGGACTGCACGATCACGCAGGAGCCGTCTGGATCCACACCGGGCGGCGAATTCGAGATCCAGTGTGATGGCGATACGGTCGGGACCCCCGCCGCTGACGACATCGTGGTGACGTACGAGGCGTACATCACCGATATCCTCGATGCGCAACAGTGCCAGATCGAGAATCTGGAGAACACCGCCAGCGTAGAGGCGACCTATGTCGACCAACTGGGCGAAGACAATCCCTTGCCGCAGATTGTCGACAGCTCGAACGTGCGCGCCGAGCATGTCGCCATCCAGAAGAGTGCCTCCGGCGCACAGGTGCCGGGTGAGGAGGTGACCTACACCCTGAACCTGCAGGTGACGGATTTTGATGGTGCCGTGAATGCGCTGGTCATAACCGATGAAATCGCCGACGGTATCGACTTCGAGGCCGACAGTGTCAGCTTCACGGTCGATGGCGGTTCGCCAATCTCGGTCACACCGGACGTCACTGTCCCGAACGCCGAGGACGGCACAACCATCGTGATGGACCTGTTCGATGGCACGGGGTTGTCCGAAATCGCTGAAAGCAGCGGAGTCACGGTGACCTACACGGGCACGGTCCGCCAGACCTACCGCGAGACCGGCGAACCTGTGCGGGCCTCGGATTCGATCTTGAACAGCGTTTCCATGGAGCACGACCTCGTTGCGGGTGCCACGTCCTGCAATGAGGGAAGCGCCGCGTCGGTGAGCATTCTGCCGATCGATACCAACAAAAAGATCGTGAACGAGCAGGATGCCTACGCGCCGGGGGACACCCTGGTCTATCGCTTGACCATGGAAGTGCCCTCCGGAGATACCCGGGATATCGTCTTCACCGACTTTCTGCCGCTGCCGGTGCTCAAGGCCGATGACGTCATCGAGGTCTTTAGCACGGACCCGGCCGATTGCGACGGCGCCAGCAGCCCCTCGGCGGGCGTATGTCTCGCCCCAACGGCGGAACTTGATTCGGATTACGAGACATTGCTCGGAGAGACGGGCGAGGTCGAGGTGACAACCCTGCCCGGGCAGAATGCCATCGAGATCCGTTTCCCGGACGTCGATACGGAAGCACAGCAGACGCTGGCGGTCGACCTGTATACCACCGTTACTGATGATCCCTTCGCCGATGGACTGTTCCTGACCAACATCCTCCAGGTCGAGACGGCCAACACCCCCGGAGAGACCACCACGGAGACCGGGCCTGTCGCCTTCGACGTGCGCGCGCCCGTGCTGGACATCGACAAGGCGATCACCACAACTGGTGGCGAGGGCAGCATCAGCGGCGACGGCAACCTGGCCGGCGCCGATGCCGGCGATACGGTGGAGTACACGATTACTCTGACCAATACCGGCGGCGCTCCGGCATTCGATGTCACCGTGACTGACCCGCCACCCTCCGGCCTGGAATCCTGCTCTGACGCGAGCGTGGAGGTCGACGGCTCCACCCGTAGTTTCACTGGCAGCCTGGACACTGGGGGTGGGCTTCTAATTGACGGAGAGGTGGATGCCGGTCAATCCGCCGCCATCACCTACACTTGCACGCTTGCGGATGACGTCACCCCCCGCCAGGAGCTGGACAATGAAGCGGAGGCTACCTGGGCCTCGCAGGAAGGCGCGCCCCCGTTCCCGGCGATCCGCGACGATGCAAACGTCACCGTTGCCAGCCCCGGTCTGGCCAAGACGAGCATCGCTGTGGATCCGCAGCCAAGTGCCGATGGTGTGGTGCCCGGTGACGTTGTCACGTACCAGCTCACCGTCGACCTTCCGGAAGGGGAAATACCTGACCTCGTGATCGAGGACGAGCTGCCGGCCGGATTTGCTTATGTCCCGGACAGCGTTGCGGTTGAGAACGTCGGATCCGGTGTGACACTGGATAATGATCCGCCGCTAGTGGACGACACCATTCCGCAGAATCCAGCGTTTGATTTTGGGGCGGCGAGTGTGACCGCCACTCAGGGAACCGCGAACAATACGTTCGTGGTCACCTACGACGCGACGGTTCTGGATGATCCTGCCAATGCGGCCCCGGATTCGGAGCAGGCGCGCCAGAACACCGCCACGCTGAGCTTCGGAGGAGAGGGTGCCGGTTCGGTGTCCGATAACCACACCGTTCAGTTCCGCGAACCGGTGCTTGCCATCACCAAGAGCTTCGACCCTGACGAAGACCTGGTTGCGGGGCAGCAGGTCACCATCACGCTGGAGCTGGAAAATACTGGTACCGCGCCCGCTTTCGACCTGTTCATCGAGGATGTCCTGAATAACGGTGCTGGCGGCGTCATCAATGACTTGCTCGATCTGGGTACCGTAATCGAAGACACCACGCCTGCGGGGTTCGATTTCGGTTATAACTCCGGTACTGGGGTTTTGAACTACACCACTGCGGACCCGGCCACGAGCCTTGCGCCCGGTGATTCGCTGGAGTTTACCTTCACCGCCACGGTGCTCGATGACGTCGTGACCGGATCGGAGTACAGCAACACGGTCACGGCGGAAGGCTTCAGTCAGCCGGATGCCGCTATTGACGAACGCCGCCGGACGGAGGCTGAGGACACCGCCACCGTCAACGTCGCTGACGCCACCGTGGCCAAAACGTTGGTAGACACCTCCGAGACGTTTACGACTGGCACCGACGTCGCGATCGGCGAAACGTTTACCTACGACATCCAATTCGATTTGCCGCCAGGTGTCACTCAAGCAGTCACGATTGCCGACGTGATCACCAATGGCTTTGACGGCGTGAGCCTGGTGGGAGCCACTTTGGCCCGCAGCTCAGAGGATCTCGATTCCGATGTGAATCCCTCGGGCATCAACGGCCAGGACCCTAACGACGACGCGGTTGCAGTGGTTCTTGTCGAGGATGGCAACGCCTTGGTCCTCGATCTGGGCGACGTGACCAACGGTTCGCTGGAAGACGAGACCTACACGCTGTCAGTCACCCTGCGGGTCGATAACGTGGCCGCCAACACCCAGGATCGTGGACTGCGCGATCGCGGGCGCATTTACTTCGAGGATGTGGAAGGCACGGAACGCAACGTGCAGTCTGGCGAGCTCACGGTCAACGTCGTTCTGCCCGCGGTCGATGTTGACAAGTCAGTGTCGCCGTCGTCGCCAGCCGCCGGGGATACGGTTACCTACACCCTGATCATCGCCAACCTCGGCAATGCCACCGGCTTCGACTGGACCTTCGAGGACGAGCTGCCGGATCTGCTGGAGAACCCGACGATCACGGATGACGGGGGCACCGATGCGGCCTTTACGGACAATACGCTCAGTGGTGCCATCGACGAACTGGCCCCTGATGCGGTAATCGAGATCACCTACCAGGCGACCATCGCCCAGGACACTCCGTTCCTGACCGCGATTACCAACGACGCAGGGGCCACCACCACCTCCCTGCCGTCCGGCTCCGACAACGAGGATGATCAGCGTACCGGCGATGGGGGCGTGAACAACCTGTTCGGTAACGACACCGCGTCGCTGACGACATCCAGTCCCACCCTGAGCAAAACTCTGATCGACGGTCAGGACCGCTATTCGATCGGGGACATCGTCCATTATCGGATTGAGATGGGGGTGCCGGTCGGGACAACCGATGAGTTCGTGATCGTCGATGACCTTCCGGAAGGGCTGACCTTCCTCGATCAGGAGCCGAACGAGGCGAGCCTGGACCTCGACGGGGTCAGCTCGGACGGCACCGGGCTGTCGTTCAATGAGGGTGATAACAGGCTGGAGGTCGACCTCGGCGAAGTGACTGCTGCCGAGGCGAGCACGGTGACCGTCGACTATTACATGCAGGTCGACAACGTCGCGGGCAATCAGAACGACGTGGTACTCGCGAACGAAGCGGTTGCGAGTTTCGAGGATCCGGAGGACCCGTCGCAGACGGTCAACCTGGGTCCGGAATCCGTTTCGATCACCGTCGGCGAACCCGAGTTGAACGTGACCAAATCCATACCGTCCGGCGGCGTCAATCTCCAGGCCGGTGATGAAGTGGACTGGCGGATTGAGTTCGAGAATACGGGCAACACCACCGCCTGGCAGACCGAGCTTGTCGATATCTTGCCGGACGGCGCCGGGACGCTGGACCCCGGCGCAATCACTGTGTCGATCCAGGCAGGGGACATCCGGAACGCCGATGGCGACTTGGTCTCGGATGACGATGTCCAGATTCAGGCGACGAATGTCGATGACGACACGTTCGTTCTCGAGGGTCTGGAGGTCCCCGCCGGTGCGGTACTGCGAGTCGATTTCACGACCCGGCTCGCGGACGACGTGATCTTCGGTGATACGTTAATCAACGAGGCTATCGCGACCTTCGCCAGCCAGCCCGATGGCAACAGCGAAGACGACAGGGTCCGGGACGCCGCGGATGCCCCGGATGGTCTGAATGACTACCAGGCTTCGGGGAGCACAAGCCTTACGATCGCCTCGGACCTCGAGATCGACAAGACCGTCGACCGAAACGAGGCCACCATCGGTGAAGAGGTGACGTTCACCATACGGCTGTCGCTCATCACCGGGGTGACGGAAAACGTGTTCGTCTCCGATACGTTGCCGGATGGCCTTGCGTACGTCTCGCACAACATCAGCGTCGGGCACATGGGTATCGCCTTCGGCAACCCGGACTACGCTGATCGGCTCGGGAGCGGGCAGGAGGTTGACTTCGATCTCGGCAATATCAGCAATCCGCCGTCGAATGGCAATAACGACAACTTCGTGGATATCGAGGTCACGGCTCGCGTTGAGAACACTGAGGACAATCAGAACGGCGACGTGCTCAGCAATGGCGAGGATGGGACGGTGTGGGTGGAGTACGGTGACGACTCGGCCAACCCGGTCCGCCTCGAGTTCGACGCCGACCCGGCGGACGAGGACACGATTTCGGGCATTCCGGTGGACATCGTCGAGCCGGTTCTTGATGTCTCAAAGACTGTGGCTCCGGGGGAGCAGGCTTTGGGCAATGAGGTGGTATTCACGGTTAATCTGGAGCACGCCAGTGGCAGCAGTGCGGACGGGTTCGATCTTTCGATCGTGGACCAGCTTCCGCCCGGACTGACCTACGTGGAGGGCTCCGCTAGCCTGCCGGCCGACGCGGTGAACGTTGACGGTCAGGATCTCGAGTTCGCTTTCTCCACTCTGGAACTCGGTGAGGACCGGGAGTTTGTCTATCGGGCGGCCGTCTCCTCCGCTGCGGTGGTGGGTTCCGAGCAGACCAATGCACTGGGGATGACCTGGTCGAGCCTCCCGGACAGCACTGGCGAGGCGGACAGCGGCCGCACTGGTGCTGATGGCCCCGACGGGGAGCCTAACAATTACGCGCGGGATGACGATGCAACTGTGACGGTCACCGCCGATGCATTTCTGTATCCGGTCAAGACGGTGGCACTCTTTGATGATGTGGCCGGCAATGGTCAGGTGGATCCCGGTGACACCCTCGAGTACACCGTCGTACTGGAGAACCAGGGCCCGGATGCCAGTGGCGTGGTATTCACCGATCCCCTTCCCGCGAATACGGAGTATGTGCATGGGTCATTGACCACCACGCAGGGTACTCCGGACGACAGTAACGATCCGCTTGTGGTGGATGTCGGGGATCTGGATGGCGGTGGTTCGGTCACCATTACCTTCCAGGTGGTGGTGGACGCCCCGCTCCCGTCGGGCGTGATCATTTCCAACCAGGGCTCGGTCGACTCCGACCAGACCGTGCCCACGCCGACGGATGCCGATGGCATTCCCGAAAACGGCTTCCAGCCCACCGATGTTCCGGTCGGCGGGGCCTCGGGTGACACACCTGGTGCAAGTCTGCAATTCACCAAGAACTACGCCCTCACCGACGATGTCGTTGCACCCACCGGCACAATCAATGAAGGCGATGAGGTTACTTACACGTTTGTGATTTCCAACACGGGTCAGGAGGCCCTGACCAACGTGGTCTTCACCGACACGGTTCCAGTCGGCCCGCCAGGGATGGACGTGACCGGGATCACAACCACACAGGGTACGGCCCCCGCTGCGAGCAACAACGTCGTAATCGACGATATTGGCACCATCGCACCCGGGGACAGTGTCGTGATCTCGATCATCGGGACCGCGAACGGGGATGGTGATGTCCTGAACCAGGCAACGGTCTCCAGCGATCAGGTTGAAGACACCTTGAGCGACGGGGATGGCACCCCTGATACCGACCCGAACCCGACAGTGTTTCCGGTGGAACCTGCAGGGGAGACTGGCGAGCCGGCGTTGGCGCTGGATAAGCAAGTTCAACTAATCGACGATGCCAACTCGGACGGTCGGGTCAACCCGGGCGAAACGGTGCGCTTTACCCTTCGGATTCGCAACACTGGATCCGCGGTTGCGGAGGATGTACGGTTGACCGATGACTTGACCGACCTGATCGGCACGCTGTTGCCCGGGAGTGTTCAGGTCAGCCAGGGTAGTGTTGTCACACTGAACCCGGAGCTGGAGGTCAATGTCGGTGCCCTCGATCCGGGCGCCAGCGCCACCGTGAGCTTCCTGGTCGTTGCCGATGAGCCCGGTGATCTGCGCAATCAGGCGGAGGTCCGCGACGCCGATGGTAATATTACCGAGGATTCTGCATCCATACCGGTGGTGGTGTTCGAACCCTTCGACCCGCCGAGCGGACTCAAGCTGGTCAACGACGAGGGTGTGCCGGAGCTGGAGTGGACCATGGTCTGGCTCAATCCGAACGATACCTATGTCAGCCCTCTGCGCGTGGTTGATCCCATTCCGGCCAACAGCTCGTTTGTCGAGGATAGCCTCGAGTGCATCGCTAACGGCGTGTCGGAAACAACCTCTTGCGAGTTCGACCCCGTCGCCGGCGAGGTCGTCTTCGAAGGGTTCATCGGACCCGATCCCGGAGCAGTGGACGAGACCGACTCCGATAACGCGGTCATCATCGTGTTCCGCGTGGAGATCGAGAGTCTGAACCGGTCGGTAAGCAACCAGGCGACCGCGCAATGGGACGAAGACGGCAGTGGTAGCGTGGATCCGAACCAGGTTCCGGTGACTTCCAGCACTGCCCAGTGGGAGCCGGAGGCAAGGCCGGTCCCCGTGTTGTCCCCTGTGGGTCTCCTGCTGTTGGGGGTCCTGTTCCTGGTGGTGTTGAGACTGAATGCGCGACTTGTTCCGCTGCATTCCTGATGCTGCAAGAGAACAGCTGTGGGGTCCTGTCGGCCGAGCCAAGATCCGGACTTGGCCGGCCTGTAAGGAGCCGGATGGTGCGAAACCGACGGACCTCCTATGCCGGGGTGCCCCGATTCTCGTGTCCGCCTGACCGCTGAGGCCGCGTCACGGTGAGCCAACCGGAGGCCCGCTGCCGGGTGAGATTGCAGGTAGTCTGGCAGTGGGGCAGGAAGAACGACCTGGCCGAGCGCCAGAGAGCTGTCCTTATGCCCGTTCTACCGTGCACCATTGGCGGTGATGCTGTCGCGCTCTAGGAGGCTCTCCACGAGGCGCAGGTTGAGCATGATCCAGATGGTGACCACCGCGATGAACGGCAGCATCAGGTAACCGAACTGGTAACCCAGTGCGATCAGTTCCAGCGTCCAGTCCGAGAAGCCCAGCTCTTCCGGGATGTCGGCTCCGCCCCGCAGGGCAAGCGAACGCAGGGCGTCGAAGGTCAGTCCCCAGACATGTGCGGGTATGAGCAGAAAATACCCCAGAATCAATTTACTGGTGGAAAAGAAACGCTCGTCGGCTGCAAACAGCAGGGCCAGCAGCACGGGGAGGTTCCAGCTGTAGATCAGGGGGTTGATTGGCAGCACCACCTGGCCCATGACCTTGTTGCCCCGGGCGTCCTGAGCCGCTGTCTCGAACCCGGTCACGATGACCGTGTCGCGGCCCAGGCCCTCGATCTGTTCCACCGTGCCTGGGTGCACCAGATTGAGGAGCAGTTCGGTCAGCCAGGCGCTGGGCAGGGTGAACAGCCACGCCGCCTGGTACCAGAGGAAGAACGTTATCGGCAGCCAGATGAGCGCCTGCAGGAAAAACCGGCCCAGGAAACTACGGGGTCGCAGGTGCAGCATGGTCTTCATCACTTCCATCCGAGCCTCGGTCGGCCTTGGTACGTGGCAGTGCGCGCAGCCACAGCAGCCAGACTGCCAGCGCATCGAGCATGATCAGGGCTTGCCAGACATACAGATGCGCCCATTCGAATGCTGTTTCGTTCCACATCCCGAGGAAGAACAGTGAGACGATTCGCACCAGATTCAGGCCCTGGATGGCGATGATCCCGATCAGGATGCCCCACAGTTTGTAGCGCCAGGGGGAGGGGAAGGCGAGCATCGCCGCGACCAGCAGGATCATTGCTTCCACCCCGTTGCAGCCGGCTGCAATCTCGACAGCGAACTGGGTGGAGACATCGCGGATGATCACGCCGGTGGCAATGATTTCGCGACCGGTTAGCTCGATCAGGTGTCCCGAGATCCAGGCTAGACCGCTCGTAAATGGCTGCACGAGATACGCCTGAGCGGGCGGTGTCAGTTCAGCCGTGAACAGGACACCCTGAATCAGCAGGAAGAGCAAAAAAAAACGGATCACGGCGAATTCTCTTGGTCCCGGTTCAACAAAGTTTGGCGCAATCTGTTGGCGCTGTCGAACACGCCGTCGGAGAGTTGGTCGCGCAGACGGCTTCCAGCGCGTCTTGGTCCTGCGCGTCGCGGATGAGCCGGTGTGCATCGCGGGTAAATTCGGTTGCCAGTCGGCAAAACTTCCTTGCGAACCCGGTTTGGTCCGGACACTCCCCTGGAGGCATAGTTGGGGCGGTGAGAGTGCCCTGGACGTCCCAGCCCGGGTCATGGATGGATACCTGATGAGCAACAAGCAGTCGCCATGGAAGTGATTTTCGATACAACGCAACTGGAAGCCGGATACCAGTTCGATCACTACGCCAGGGTGCTGGCCGAGCGGGTGGCTCCTTTTACGGTCCGGCGTGGGAAGAACGCAAACCCCGGATTTCGGGCGCGTTTCTGTAGCGGCGCACTCGACGGCCTGGAGGTCAGTCATGGCCTGGCCGACTCACATTGGGTCGGGCAGAGCCGGCGCGCCAGCACCGACAATTCTTTTGCTTACGCCCTGCTCATGCCACTGGGCGGCACTCGCCTGGTTCAGCAACTGGACGGAGACTCGAGCGAGGCTGTCGTGGAGCCTGGTGTCAATGGCCATCGCTTTTGACCCACCTCTGGCCAACAAAATTGACCCAGGGAGCCGGCGTTCAGCCGGCGGTTTTCTCACGTAGTCGGTAGCTGTCTCCTCCCAGTACGTAGATCGATGAGTGGTGGATGACCCGGTCGATGATCGGGACGGCCACGTTGTCGTGGTGGAAGAACTCGCCCCAGTCCGTGAAGTCCTTGTTGGTCGTCAGGATCAGCGAGCGGTACTCGTAGAACGCGTGAACCAGCTGGAAGAGGTTGTAACGCGCCTGGCGGCTCATCGGCAGGTAGCCAAGCTCGTCGATGACCAGCAGGTCGAAGCGTGTCAGCTGCGCGATCTTCTTCTTGAGCTCGCCCTTCATCTCCGCCATTTCCAGCTCCTCGACCAGCTCCAGGGCGTTTCGGAAGAGCACCTTGTAGCCGGCATCGAGTGCCTTGCGGGCGATCCCGATGGCAAGATGGGTCTTGCCGACCCCCGGCGGGCCGATGAAGACCAGGTTCTGCCGGTTGTCGATAAAGCCGAAGTCCAGCAGGGCGTTGATCTGGCGCTTGGTGATGGTCGTCTGGTGGCGGTAATCGAAGGCCTCCAGGCGTTTGTCCGAGGGCAGGCGGGCCCGCCGGCGGTTGCCGTCCAGGCGCTTGCTCTCGCGGACCCGTTGCTCGTGTTCGGCGAGGCGCTCGGCAAAAGCCAGGTAGGAGACGGCGTTGTCCTCCGCCTCCGAGAGCAGCTGCGGCAGCTCGTCGGCGATCGCCGTGCAGCGCAGATTCCGGAACCGGCCCACGGCCTGATCAAGACGGCTCATGGGTCACCTCCCGATGGCCAGCCGGCTGGCCAAGGTGGGCGTAGGCCGACAGCGAGACCGGCCCCGATGCCTCGCCGGAGGTGTCTGCGTCGGCCTCCATGTCCCGGCCGCGCCACTGCGCACGCTGGTTGGCCTCGAGGAAGTCCCGGATGCGCGTGGCCGTCAGCCCCTCACGCCCGGCAAGGCGCTCGAGCAGCTCCGTGTCCAGCGAGGCCGTGTCCTCGAGGATCCGGCGTACGGCCGCGACCTGATCGCGGTAGATCTTTGGATCACTGGCGCGCAGCTGCGCGCACAGCCGCCCGCCGAGATCGGCACCGAGGCGCTCGGCAATGGCCCGCTCGATGTCCTCGACGTGCTGTGCACGATCGCGGTAGTGGTGGGTGTTCCGCACCCGCTCCCCCTTGCCGGTGGCCAGTGGATGCGTGGCCACCACTTCCCCGGAATCCAGGTCGACGATCTCGAGCGATCCGGCGCTCTCCTGGACCCCGACCCGGCCGCGCTGGTAGGCCATCGGCACGGTGTACTTGTTGGCCGACCACGAAATCAGACCCGTCTTGTCCACCTTGCGCACGGCCACCTCCGGGCCTGCATGGCTCACGCACGGCGGCGTGAGATACGCTCGCAGGTGCGAGCGTTCCTGCGCCTCGAAGCGCTCCCGTGGCTGACATCGGGTCGTGCCGTGGCAGCGGACATTGGCCACTTCCTCGAGCCAGTCCCGGACATGAGCCTTGACCGCCTCCTCGCTGGAGAAACGCTCGCCGTACAGGCAGTCGCGCTTGACGTACTTTACGCCGGCCTCGACCTTGCCCTTGCTCTCCGGGTCGTAGCCCCGGCAGGCGTGGATGCGGAATCCCGCCGCCGTGGCGTACTGGTGGAAGCGCTCATTGACCGTCAGCTCCCGGAAGCGCTCAGCGATGACCACCATCTTCGTCTGGTCGTAGACGCACTCCTCGGGCACGCCGCCGAAGGCGCGCAGGGCCTCGTCGTGCATGGCGATGAACGTCTCGGTGTCGATCGGGCGGAACGACACGCACACGTGCATCAGCCGGGAGTACGAGAGAACAAAGACGACGAAGTACACCGTACGCGACTCGCCTGCGATCTCCACACCCCGCAGCTCGCCGGGATCCACCTGGCACTGCACGCCGGGCACGTCGTCGAGGACGGGCTCGTAGTAGCGCGGCTGCGCAACGGGGACGGACTCCCGCAGGCGCTGCAGATACCGGCGCAGACTGCGATCCGAGACCTCCAGGTCTCCGACCTCGTCACGGATCTTGCGAGCCACCTTCACGGCACTGAGCTTCGGGTAGCGGCGCAGCAGGTACTCGAGGTAGGGGCGATGGGCATCGAGCCGCTTGCACCGGCCCGAATCCGCACGCTCGGCGACGATCGCCTCGGCGCTCTGGCGCAGATACTTGCGCACCGTGTTACGCGAGATACCGAGCTCGCGGCTGATCGCCCGTACGGACAGCCCCTGGCCCTCGTCGTGCAGTGCTTTGATCCGATGAATCATGACCCACTCCTTCATGTTCCCGTCCCGGCCGCCTCTCTGAACGGCGGACGGTATGGTCAGACGTGGCCAGTGGCCACCCGTAGGTGGGTCAAAATTGTTGGCCAGTAGAGGGTCAGTTTACGTGGCCATTAACA
>NZ_KB906184.1:0-19725 GCF_000381205.1 Thioalkalivibrio sp. ALE11
CCGGCCCTGCATCCTTCATCCCTTCCGCGCTAAACTGGTTCATGACCTGCCCCCTCGATATTGGCTCTGTGTTGAAGGTGGTTATCCCAACCCCGAGAACATAACCCACGCTCTCGAGGTCGGGCAGGTCAATCCATCATGTCTACGGCTTCCGGCCTCATCGTCGTGCTCAGGACGCAATCAGCGAAATCCGCTACTTTGCCATTCCGACTCGAAACTACCAATGGGTGTTCGAGGCGGATATCAAGGCATGCTTCGACAACATCGAGCACGAGGCGCTAGTGCGCCGCGTCGCACGACGGATCGAAGACAAGCGGGTGCTTGCGCTGGTTCGCGCGTTTCTCCGAGCCGGAGTCCTCGCTGAGGACGGAAAGGCCAGGGAAACGATCACCGGCACACCTCAAGGCGGCATCCTTTCCCCTCTTCTCGCCAATATCGCCCTGTCGGTCCTTGACGAACACTTCACTCGGAAGTGGGACGCGCTTGGACCGTCGTGGCGACGCGCCAAGCTCCGCCGCACCGGGGCTCCCGCCATGCGGCTCGTGCGCTACGCGGACGACTTCGTGGTGATGATCAACGGGCAGCGGACGGATGCCGAAGCGCTGTGGCAGGAAGTCGAGGAAGTCCTCGCACCGATAGGATTGTCCCTGTCGGTCGAGAAGACCCGGATCTGCCACATCGACGAGGGCTTCGACTTCCTCGGCTGGCATATTCAGCGCCGCCGATGGCAAGGTCGCAACGGCAAGCAGGCGGTGTACACATACCCATCCAAGAAGGCGCTCGCCTCTGTGATGGCCAAAGTGCGCTCCCTGACCCGCCGGAACAAGCATCGTACGCTCAGAGACTTGCTACTCGTGGTCAACCGCGTGTTACGCGGGTGGTGTGAGTATTTTCGATACGGTGTGTCGGCACGGACCTTCAGTTATCTCAACCACTTTACGTGGCATCGAGTGTTTCGTTGGTTCCGGAAACGGCACCTCCGTATCGGTACTCGGGAACTCGTACGCCGCTGCCTGCCCGACTGGCAGTTCTCCGACGGAGGGGTTTCCTTGTTCAAGCCCCAAGCGGTCTCAATCATTCGGTATCGATACCGAGGGGCGAAGATACCGACACCCTGGGCGCCTTCGGCATGAACACATGGAGAGCCGGATGCGGCGAGAGTCGCACGTCCGGTTCGGAAGGCGGACCGCAGAAACCCAGCCGGCGAGAGCCGGCCAGGGCGCTGCGGCCCGACCCTTACACCTATCTGCCTACCCGGATCCGGGGGCAGTTCTTCTACCTCTATCTCATCATCGACCTGTTCAGCCGGAAGGTGACCGGCTTCGAGGTCTTCGGGACCGAGAGTGCGGCCAACAGCCGCACCGTCATCGAACGCGCCGTGTTGCGCGAGGGCGTGGCCCACCGGCCTCTGGTGCTGCATGCGGACAATGGCAGCGCCATGAAGGGCGCCACGCTGTGCGCCCGTCTGGAGGAACTGGGGGTCACGCGCTCCCACAGCCGGCCCCGGGTCTCCAACGACAACGCCTACTCCGAAGCGCTGTTCCGGACGGCGAAGTACCGGCCAAGCTATCCGCCGGACGGCTTTGACGACCTGGAAGCGGCCCGCCAGTGGGTCCTGGACTTCGTCCACTGGTACAACCACGAGCACCGGCACAGCGCCATCCAGTATGTCACGCCGGCCGAGCGCCATCGGGGCCGGGACCGCCATCTCCTGGCACGCCGCAAGCATCGCTACGAACAGGCCAGGGCTGCCAAACCGGAACGCTGGGGTGGCCGACCGGTCCGTGACTGGACGCCCGTCGAGGCGGTCCACCTCAACCCGGAGCCGGCATTAGAGGCCGCATGACCCAATGTGCCAACTTCCTTGACAGCCACCGCCAGGGTGCGGTTGTAGCACAGCACCAGGATCGGCTTGCGCAGCGCCCGCGCCAGATGCAGACAGCGGTAGACCAGGATCAGCGTCTTGCCCGCGCCGGCCGCGCCATGGATCACCCGGTGCCCGGTTCCCAGGCTGCGCGCCAGCTGCTCCTGCTGCAGGTCCATCACCCGCATCAGGTCCGGAAGCACATCGGCCGGGGATTCGGTCTCGTCCGCGTCGGGCGCATCGTCGAACAGGCTGCCCTGGCGGATGCGAATCTCGGGGAACAGATGGCCGCGGATGCGGTCGATCTGCGGCAGCGACAACCGGTGCGGGAACTGCACGGTGAACATGTCCCACAGCCGCTTCTGGAAATCCTCCGGATCCTGGGACTCCGTCATCTCGTCGCGACAGATGACCCGATTGGCCGGAATCACCTCGCCCAGCTCCTGCTGCTCGAACTGCGCGCGGGTAATATTGGCCAGCACCACCCCGTGCCCGAACGGCAGCATCAACCGCCCCTGCAGCGAAGACCCCGGCGGATGCACCAGCTGCGCATCGCGCTCCAGTGGCTTGATGACCTGATAGGCATACTGGCGCGCCTGCTCCAGCGGGTTGGGCACCACCTTCAGGCCCCGGTCCGTCAGGATCGTCGCCTCCTGGCGATCGATCTGCCGGATGGTCTCCAGCCGCCAGTCCTTCACCTCCAGGATCAGCAACCCACGCTGCGGGTGCAGCACGATGAAATCCGGATGCTCCGACCGCCCGCCCACCGGCACGTCGTACCAGCACAGGTAGTCATCCTCCAGGAACTGCTCCAGGCGCCGCGCAAAGCGCTTCTCGCCCGACGTCATGCGCGGCAGGCAGCTGTTCAGCGAAGGTATTAGCGTGGTCATTCTCCAGAACCTACCTGTACGGATAACGCATAGCTAACCGGCGCGAGGTACGAGCGTCCGGTTGAGCGACGTGTTATGTGCGTGACTCACGAATTAGTTCCGCGATCTCTGTCGCTATTTCTTCGACTGTGTGAGTACCCGTGCTGCGAGCAACCTTGTCAGCCAGCGATGGGCTGTACTCCATTACTTGCTTCTTAGTTACGCCGTGCCAAATAGGCAGAAGAACCTGTTCTCCCGATACGCTCCGTGAGACGATGCCGTCGAGTTCGTAGTTTGCCCAGCCCTTTCCAAAAAAGGCCTCCGAGAAGACAACCAAGCCGACGCGGCTGCGCGCAAGCCCTTGATCGATCTTCTGCCGCAAACTATCGCCGATCCGGAGCGAGAAATCGTCGTACCAAACGTCTAGGCCTTCGGCGACAAGGGCATTCGCCAGGTCTCGGACTATCGACTCTTTGTCGTCCGACGCATGAGAGATGAAGACATCGTGCTCTTTCTGTCCGCTTGATACTCCCGGCGGCGGCTCGTCATGCACAAGACCCGGGACTGACGATAGCGCTGGCTCTTTCATCTCTGGCAAGGCACCCGGTAGGACTCGCACTGACGCGTTCGTTTTGCCTCGTAGCCCCTGCATATCCACTGCGACATGCCAGTGGCCATTGCTCGGGATCTGCAACTTTACCGGTGAGCGCTTCGCCAGACCTCCGTGGTAGCGATGACGGCCGCCCCGTTTGTACGCTGCGAAGTTCGAACTGTCCATAAGGCGCACATTCGCGGCGTTCCCGGTAAGTGTGATTTCTACGGTTTCTCCGCGCTTCCTCTGCCCAAGGTCGGTGTGTATAAACTTCATCGTGAGCCGTTCACTCCTTTACCTATTGAGCACATAACGCCGCGCACACCGGCGCGACCTCGCGAGCGTCCGGCAGCCGTAGGCTGCGTAGTGCTGCGCATGGTTATGTGTTTGGAAGCTAGCCTGGCGTGAAGGGTTCATCAAAGAACCTATCATCCAGATCGCTGGTATCAATTTTTAGGCCCTCCAACATCCCTCGAAGGAGACAAGTTACGTTAGCCCCGGTTTGCCCCTTATTCTTCTTGAAGTTGTTTAATGCCTCGACAACCGAGGGTGATTTATGAAATACAACATACGCTGAATTCAACGCCTCAACAAAGCGTATTTTTGCTTCCTCGCCACCAGCTCCAGTCAATCCATGGCGGTTACCCATTAGAGCCCCTAGAACCTCTATTTTCTCTCTCCGGACCTCTCTCCGATGCTGGTGATAGGCTGAAACTCCGAATGCCACAAGACCCGACGCGATTGCGGAAAGAAGGGAAGTCCAGGTTAGTGTTTCAGATTCCATATTGGACTATCTCATATAGACACATAACGTTTGGGTTAACCGGCCCCGCCACTGAGCTCGCCCGGCTTTGCCGCTGCGGAGCTTACCGGGGTCCGGTTGAACCCTTTGTTAGCAGAATGCAGCAATGATCCGCCCAGAAATGAAAAACAAAATGGCAGAATGGAATGTCCACCATTGAACATGGTGTTTTATTTCATGCTTCCGGCCCATTTGCGCCAAAATATTGGTTAGGTCGGTCTCATTCTTTTTCACCATTTCAAGCACTTCATCTACGGGAACTTGGTTTCCAGAACTTGAATCAAAAGCTTGCCTCTGCCCGCTTGCCTTGGACTTATTTAATGCTTCCGTGATTTCTCTATAGTAGTCCTTCTTATCTCTCGCCATCACAAGGCTGGACACCCATTGAAGTTTTTATAGACCAACTATTCCTGAAACGGCCAAGAGAATCCAGGCGACAACCTCCAGAATCTTAGAAAGCTCCGGAACATCCGTCAGGCTAGCCGTCTGAATCGAGATGCCCAGCAACGTAAAGGTAAGCGCCAGGAAGTAGAGCTCGAACTTGGAAAGGATCTCCTGAGCTGATGGTGTAGACATCTGGGTTTTTCCTTTCTGCTAACGCTCGCAGTAACCGGCGCCAGAGCGCAGCGGAGGGAACCAAAAGCGCCAAGCTTTTGGCGTCCGGTTGACTGCATTGTTAGATTTTTGGCAAAGGCGTAGGTCGATCACGAAACACCTCAATTAGGCAAACATAATGAGCAGAATTCTTGTTTGAAAAGCTTGCTGCGGCTTTAACAGTTCGACGCACATGAAAGCAGCCTAGCGAATCAGGAATAGGATGGCTGCCTAGACGCGATTTTCCACCGGCAACAAATCTCGCAGGGGCCTTTGATTCAGACACGACAATTAAGAACGCGCGCGCATTGGTCTGGGTGCCGCTTAAGAATGTGTAGAGCCGCTTTAGGTCGTCATTAATATTGGCGTTGGCGGCTGACCCTCTCTTAACCTCCATCACAAATTGAACACGATCAGGGTCGCCGTTTGGCTCATTTCCAATGTTGCGAGAGAAAACTACGAGATCCGCTCGCGCCAAATCGCCAATGCCGTTCAATTGCGCGTCCGGCTGAACTAAACGCTTGTACTGGCACTCTGGTCTAAGCTCGAGAGAATCTGATAGGTTCGCTTGGATGAGATTACATGCCTCAGCAACCATCGCTCCTTCTGGCAGAGGATAAGATCGAAATAGCGAATGACGATGACCAATCCAAAACGCAAGGCCTTGCAACGCGTTTTCGAGGAATCTTGGTCGTTCCGGCATTTCGTAGCCCAAAGGGAGTCTCCCAAAAATCTAACAGTAGATTAGACAGAATCTGTCATATTGGTGATATACAGATTCTGCATATCATCCCGGCGTTCTCCTCTCGGCGGCACACCACCACAGCTAAACCATGCTTTTATCATGGTAGTGTGCGTCGCGTCGAGGGGCAGGGCATCCGGCCCACTGGGACGAAGAATCTTTGGAGCTTAGTCAAAGTCTTACATCGGCCCGGCGATCCAACATAGGCGGGATGCAGGGGCCGACGTTGAAGGCTTGGGGGGTGAACGGATTCGGGGCGAGACGTGGAAAGCGGCGGTTCGGGCGTGACAGAGCGCGGTGCTATACAGAATCGGTATATCACCGTTAGCGCAGTGTGGGGTGACGGGAGGAGCCACCACGCGGGGCGCGAGAATCGGGCTTCCTGCGGGAGCCGTGGCGGCGTTCCCTGGTACGATCCGGTCAGAGCGAAACCGGGAGCCGGTGTTGGAAACGCTCATAGAAGCGAATCGGGCGGTGGTGGTCTGCGGCATTCTGGAGGAGGCGCAGGGCCGGATCTTTCTGGCGCGTCGCGGGGCCGATCAGGCGCTGGCGGGGTATTGGGAATTCCCCGGCGGCAAGGCGGAGCCGGGCGAGAGCCTGGAGGTGGCGTTGTGCCGCGAATTCCGTGAAGAGCTGGCGATGGAGCTGCGGGTCGGGGAAGAGATCGGGCGCACGCCGATTCCGGGTAATGGGGGCCTTGAGTTGGTGGCGCTGCGGGCGTGGACGGACGACGAGAGCCCGGTTTTGACGGTACACGATCGCTGGTGCTGGGTGTCGCCGTTGGAGGCGCGCGGACTCGATCTCGCACCTGCGGACATCCCGTTGCTCGAAACCTTTATTGCGGGACGTTCCGGATGAGCCGAGATAACGCTGCCAAGTCCCTGCCCGGGGGTGAATGGGTCGGCCTGCATGAACGGCTGGATACGCCGCGGGTGCGGCAGGCGCTGGAAGCCCTGGGGCTGGAGGACCATGCCCGCTGGAGCCAGGGGCTGGAGGGCGACGATCTGGCGATGACCCTGGCCGCCGAGCTGGCCCAACGGCTCGCGGGGCGCGCGGGTGAGCTGCGGGAAAAGGGACACGACGACTGGACGCGGGCCGTGCAGGGGCTGGCGGATACGCTGGCGGCGGCCGGGCATCCGCTGTCGGGCATCGAGGAGGACCTGCCGCAGCCGCCGTTTCGGCAGTTGTTGGAGGTGCGCGCTCCGGCTGCCGATCAGGTGGGGCAGCAGGAGACACCGCGGCCGGAAATTCCGTTGGCGCTGTCCAGCCTGCTTACCGGATCCGATCGCACACCGAGCCTGGTCACGCAGATCGAGAAGGAACTGGCCAGTGCGGAGCGGGCCGATTGGCTGGTGTCGTTCATCAAGTGGAGCGGGATTCGCGCCCTGCGCGAGACACTGAAGCGCTTTACCGAGACGCCGACGGCCGATGGCTCGCCCAGGCTGCGGATCGCGACGACCTCGTACCTTGGGGCCACGGATCTGAAGGCGATCGAGTTTCTGCTGGGCCTGCCGAACACCGAGATTCGGGTCTCGTACGACACGCACCGCACGCGCCTGCACGCCAAGGCCTACCTGTTCCATCGGAATACGGGGTTTGGCAGTGCCTACATCGGCTCGGCGAATGTCTCGCGCGTGGCGATGGATGAGGGGCTGGAGTGGACGGCCAAGATCAGCGAATACGAGTTGCCGCACATGTGGCGCCAGATCGAGGCCTCGTTCGAGGCGCACTGGGCAGACCCGGCGGAGTTTGAACCGCTCACCACGGATGACCTCCCTCGCCTGCAACAGGCGCTGGAATCGGAATCCAACGCAGGGCCAGCCGCGCAGAAAGACGCCACCACGTTCTTCGATCTGCGTCCGTATGCCTTCCAGCAGGAGATCCTGGAGGATATCCAGCGCGAGCGCCGTTCGGGGATCGACCGCCATCTGGTGATCGCCGCCACCGGGACCGGCAAGACCATGATTGCGGCGTTCGACTATCGGCGGTTTGCGCGGGAGCAGGCGGACAAGGGGCGCCCGTCGCTGCTGTTCATCGCCCACCGCGAGGAGATCCTGCGGCAGGCGATGGCCAGCTTCCGTCAGGTGCTGCAGGACAACGAGTTCGGCGACGTGCTGGTGGGCGGGGCGCGCCCGAGCCAGGACCGTCATCTGTTCTGCACCGTGCAAAGCTGGAACGCGCGGGACCTCGATCGCCTCGACCCGGCGCATTTCGATTACGTGGTGCTGGATGAGGCGCACCACAGTACCGCGGGGAGCTACCAGCGCATCCTCGAGCATGTACGGCCCAAGTGCCTGCTGGGCCTGACGGCGACCCCGGAGCGCACGGATGCCGACGACATCCGCCGGCACTTCGGCCAGCGTTACACCCACGAGATTCGCCTGCCGGACGCGATCGAACGGCGCCTGCTGGTGCCGTTCCATTACTTCGGCGTGGCCGACCACGAATCCGTGGACCTGAGCCGGGTGAGCTGGCAGCGCGGGGGCTATGACGCCGAAGAACTGGAGGGCGTGTTTACTGGCAACCAGGCGCGGGCCGACTGGGTGTTGCGACAGGCCCATGAACACGCGGCCGACCTGGGCTCGGTTCGGGGCCTGGGGTTTTGCATCAGCCGCGCCCACGCGCGGTTCATGGCCGAGCATTTTTCGGCCAGGCAGGTGCCCAGCGCGGTGCTGACCGGCGAGAGCCCGGACCACGAGCGGGAATCGGTACAGCGCGACCTGCGCGAGGGGCGCATCCGCTTCATCTTTACGGTGGACCTCTACAACGAGGGCGTGGATCTGCCGGAGGTGGACACCCTGTTGCTGCTGCGTCCGACCGAGAGCCTGACGGTCTACCTGCAGCAGCTCGGTCGCGGGCTGCGGCTGCATGAAGGCAAGCCGCACCTCACGGTGCTGGATTTCGTGGCGCCGCAGCACCGGCGCTTTCGCTACGCCGCTCGGTTCCGGGCGCTCAGCGCGCGGCCGGAGAAGCGGGTGGATCACCAGATCCAAGAGGGCTTCCCTTGGCTGCCCAGTGGCTGCCTGATCCACCTCGACCGGTTGGCCACCCAGCGGGTCCTCGACAACATCCGCGCGCAGATCAACCGGCAGCGCCCGGAGATCGTGCGCGATCTGAAGCGCTGTTTCCAGGAGGACATCGACTCCGCCAGCCTGCCCAAGATGCTCGACTGCCTGCATATGGACGAGGCAGAAGACCTGCTGCGCAAGGACCTGCCCTCACGGCTGCGCGCGGACTGCGGAGGGGAGTCGACCGAGGCATTGAAGCCGTATGCCAACGGCCTCAAGCGTGGGCTGCAACGCCTGGTCCGCTGTGATGACCAGCAGTTGCTGGAAACCCTGCAAAGCCATCTGGCCGAATCCACGGCGAACGTGGATGAGCTCAGCGAGCAAGAACGGCTGCGGCTGGCCCTGATCCACAGCACGCTATGGGGCAAGACGCGCCCGGGGAATGGCGATCTCGCCTCGGTGGCCCGCTTCGTCCGCGAACAACGCCCGCTTTACCGGGACCTTCAGGAGGTCGCCGAATGGCGGCGCGAGCGCATGGTACCGGCCAGCGGCATCACCTTCCCGAAGCAGACCGGGCCGCTGGAGCTGCATGCGTCCTACACCCGCGAGCAGATCCTGCTGGCGCTGGGGCTCGGGAGCCTGGAGAAGCCGATTACTCAGCAGGAGGGTGTGCGGCATGTGCCGGAACGGCGAGTGGATGCGCTGTTCGTCACCCTGGAGAAATCCGAGCGGGAGTTCTCGCCCACAACCATGTACGAGGACTATGCCCTCAACGAACGGCGGTTCCACTGGCAGTCGCAGTCCGGCACCTCCCCCACCTCGGAGACCGGGCAGCGCTACATCCACCACGAAGAGCTCGGCTACACCCCCATGCTGTTCATCCGCCCGGCCAAGCGCGACGCCACCGGCCTGAGCCAGCCGTTCACCTTCTGCGGCCCGGTGCGCTACCAGCGCCATGAAGGCAGCAAGCCGATGAGCATCATCTGGGAACTGGATTACGAACTGCCCGCCCGACTCCTGCACCTCGCCCGCCGCACGGTCCTGTAAGCGCTCAGCGCTCAGCGCTCAGTCAAAGACGACGGTCTTGTTGCCGTGGGTGAGCACGCGGCCTTCGAGGTGGTAGCGCAGGCCGCGGGCGAGGACCCAGCGTTCCACGTCGCGGCCCTTGCGGATCATGTCCTGCACGCTGTCGTCGTGGCGGACACGGGTGACGTCCTGTTCGATGATGGGGCCGGCGTCCAGTTCTTCGGTCACGTAGTGGCTGGTGGCGCCGATCAGCTTGACCCCGCGGGTGTGCGCCTGGTGGTAGGGGCGCGCGCCGGAGAACGAGGGCAGGAAGCTGTGGTGGATGTTGATGATGCGCTGCGGGTAGCGCTCGCACATCCACGGCGGGAGGATCTGCATGTAGCGGGCGAGGACCACGGTGTCGGGCTGCAGGTCGTCGAGGCGTTCCTGCAGCCGGGCGAAGGCGCTCGCGCGGTCGTCGCATGGGACGGGGATGTGCTCGAACGGGATGCCGTAGCAGCGCGCCAGGGGTTCGTGGTCGGTGTGGTTGGAGAGGATGGCGGGGATGTCCATGGGCAGCTCGCCGGCGTTCCAGCGAGCGAGCAGGTCGCTGAGGCAGTGGCCTTCGCGGCTGACCATGAGCACCACGCGCTGGCGGCTGCGCGAGTCGGCCAGCACCCAGTCCATGCGCATGTCTTCGCCCAGATGCAGCAGGCGGTCGCGCAGTTCGCCTTCGCGCGCGGGGTCGAGGGCGAAGACCCAGCGCATGAAGAACCATCCGGCCTCGGCGTCGGTGTGCTGGGCGGCTTCGGTGATCCAGCCGTCGGTGCCGGCAATGGCCTCGGCCACCCGGGCCACGATTCCGTGCTGGTCGGGGCAGACGATGCTGAGGCGGAAGTCGTGGCGCGCGGGGGCGGTTTCGGTCATGGTCGAGATATTCCGGGGAGATTGAAGCGGTCAGGGTACACCGGGGCGCCCGGGAGACCGATACCCGGCAGGAATGACTACGGGCTCGACCGGACGCGCTCCCCGGCCCAGCTGGCAAAGGCGGAATACACCTCCAGGGCGTCGGGCACGGCGCCGATCACGCGATCCAGATCGATCGTGTCATAAAGATGCGTCAGTACGTTGCGCATCGCGCAGGCGTCCACCAGCTGATCGGCCAGCCCGGCATCCAGGCCATGGCGGTCGCGCAGAGCGATGAAAACTTCGCGATAGGCCGAGGCCAGCCGGTCGCCATCCCTGCGCAGGAGTTGAAGCCCGATATCGGCCGCCGATTCACACAAAAGCTGGAGCAGGCGTTCAATCGCATAGTGCTCCTGCCTCTGCACGGACACGTCCAGAGCTGCGTAATGCTCCATGTCCGTCAGGAAACGATGGAGCATGTCGAGCTTGCGCCCGATCACCTCGGCGGTATCAGGGGGCATCCGTGCCCTCCATCCGGTGTTGCTGGAAGAGTACGGAGTCGGCGTGCAGGAAGAAGGCCCGGTCCTGCTCGGCGTGGAAGCGCCCGGCCTGTGCTTCGTACAGGCAGACGCCATCCCGGAAGACCTCGAACCGGGTCAGCGGGGAAGTGCCCTGGCTCAGAACCAGCAGATCAACCGGGCAAGGCTCCAGGATCTCTTCCAGTTGCCGTTGCCAGCGACCCTGGGTCATCAGGCCCGGCATCTCCGCCGGCTGAACGGCAAGGTCGATGTCCCGGCCGGTGCCGTCCCGCGCCGTGGAGCCGAACAGGACCAGCAGCTCCCAGCCATGCTCTCTGGCGAGGCGCTCGAGCTGCGAAGTTTGTTCGGGAGAAAGCATGGAGCACCGCGGCAGCGAATCCGAAAGGGTCCAGATTAGGACAACTCCAGTTCGCGGCCAAGGCCGCTCCTACCGGGGTCAGGCGGTGTCGCGCAGGCCGGGGGGGATGGAGAAGGTGATGGTCTCTTCCTGGCCGGCGACTTCGCTCACCTCGTTCACGCCGCGCTCGCGCAGGTAGTCGATGACTTCCTGCACCAGCAGTTCGGGGGCGGAGGCGCCGGCGGTCACGGCGATGCGGTCGCGGCCTTCGAGCCACGCCGGGTCGATGTCGGCGGCGCCGTCCACCAGGTACGACGGCACGCCGGAACGCGCGCCGATCTCGGCGAGGCGGTTGGAGTTGGAGCTGTTCTTCGAGCCGACCACCAGCAGCAGGTCGCAGTCGTCGGTGAGGGTCTTCACCGCGTCCTGGCGGTTCTGCGTGGCGTAGCAGATGTCCATCTTGCGCGGCCCCTCGATGTTGGGGAAGCGCGCGGTGAGGGCATCGATGATGTCGGCGGTGTCGTCCATCGACAGCGTGGTCTGGGAGACGAACGCCAGCCGGTCGGGCTCGCTCACCTCCAGGCGTTCCACGTCTTCCACGGTTTCCACCAGCATCATGCGCCCGCCGTTCGAGGTGTCGAACTGGCCCAGGGTGCCCTCCACCTCGGGGTGGCCGGCATGCCCGATGAGGACGACTTCGCGCCCCTCGCGGGCGTGCTTCGACACCTCGAGGTGGACCTTGGTGACCAGCGGGCAGGTGGCGTCGAACACGGTCAGGCCGCGTTGCTCGGCCTCTTCCTGCACGCGGCGCGGCACGCCGTGCGCGGAGAAGATGACCACGTTGCCGTCCGGGACCTCGTCCAGTTCCTCCACGAACACCACGCCGGCGTCTTCCAGCCGCCCGACCACGTGGCGGTTGTGCACCACCTCGTGGCGGACGTACAGCGGGGCGCCGTGGATCTCCAGGGCGCGTTCCACGATCTCGATGGCGCGTTCGACGCCGGCGCAGAAGCCGCGGGGGTTGGCGAGCCGGACCTGCATGTTCATGCCCTGTTCTCCTCGCGGATCACTCGTCCGCCGGGTGCACTTCCAGGATCTCCACCTCGAAGGTGAAGTTCTTGCCTGCCAGCGGGTGGTTGAAGTCCACGGTCACGGTCTCCTCGCTCAATTCGCTGATGCGGCCGGGCACGGCCTCGGCCGACGGGCTGGTGAACTCGTAGATCTGACCCTCTGCCAGCTCCGCCTCGGGCGGGAACTGGTTGCGGGGCACCGACTGGAAGGCCTCTTTCTCGGGCCAAGGGAACATGGTCCCGGCCTCGATCGCAAATTCCCGCTGATCGCCCGGCTGCAGGCCGATCAGCAGGTCTTCCAGCCCGGGCAGGATCTCGCCGGCGCCGACCTCCAGCTCGGTCGGTTCCTCGCCGGTGGAATCCACCACCAGGCCGTTTTCCAGCACCAGCCGGTAGTGCATGCGTACGCGCTTTTCTTTTACTACGGTCGTCATCTTTGCTCCAGTTCGCTTGCAGACGCGGGGCGGGTCAGTCGCGGCGGGTGGCCTCGCCTTCGGTGAAGGCGGCCACGATCAGCAGCACCGCGCCCACGGTGATCGCCATGTCGGCGACGTTGAATGCGGGCCAGTGATGCCCGGCCCAGTGGAAGTCGAGAAAATCCACCACCTTGCCGATGCGCAGGCGGTCCACCAGGTTGCCGATGGCCCCGCCCACGATCAGCCCCAGCGAGGCGATGGTCAGCCAGGCATCGCGCGGCAGACGCGCCAGCCACACGGTGATCAGCACCCCGGCGGCGATCGCGATCCCGGACAGCAGCCAGCGGCCCCAGTCGCCGGCGTCCGCCAGCAGGCTGAAGGCCGCCCCCGGGTTGTACAGCAGGGTGAAGTTGAAGAACGGGGCCACTTCCACCGAGGCGAACTGGGTGAGCGCGCGCTCGGCCCAGAACTTGGTGATCTGGTCGAGGACCAGCACCACCGCGGCCAGCGCCAGACCGGGGGCCAGCCCGGAACGCCCCGGCAGCCTCACGCGAACCGCCGGGTCTCGCCCGGCCCCTCCACGTTGGTCACGCAGCGCCCGCACAGCTCGGGATGCGCCTGGTTCTCGCCCACGTCGGGGCGCAGGTGCCAGCAGCGCACGCACTTGGCGTGTTCGCTGCGGTGCACCACCACGCCGATCGCGGTGCCGTCCTCCAGGGTCGCTGCATGCGCCTCGGCCGGGGCGGGCTCGGTACTCAGGCGCACCTCCGAGGTGATGAACACAAACCGCAGCTCGTCACCCAGGCGTTCCAGCGGGGCGCGCACCGGGGCATCGGCGGGTACGTGCAGGTCGATCTCGGCGGTCAGCGAGGCACCGATGCGCTGCTCGTTGCGGGCGGTCTCCAGCGCGCGCGCGGCGTGGGTGCGCATCTCGAGGATGCGGTCCCAGTCGGCGTTACTGAACGTCGCATCCTCCGGCAGCGGGGCCAGGCCCTCGTACCAGGTGGCGAACAGCACCGAGTCGGCGCGTTCGCCCGGCAGCAGCTCCCAGATCTCCTCGGCGGTGAAGGTCAGGATCGGCGCGATCCACCGGGTCAGGGCCTCGGCCACGTGGTACAGCGCGGTCTGCGCGGAACGCCGCGCGTGCGAATCCCCCGGCGTGGTGTACTGGCGGTCCTTGATCACGTCGAGGTAGAAGCTGCCCAGCTCCACCGAGCAGAAGTTGTGCACCCGCTGGTAGATCGGGTGGAACAGGAACTCGTCGTACGAGCGGGTGACCTGTTCCTGCACCTGCAGCGCGCGCGCCACGATCCAGCGGTCCAGCGGCAGCAGCTCGTCCAGCGGCACGGCGTGCTGCTGCGGGTCGAAGCCGCTGAGGTTGCCGAGCAGAAAGCGCATGGTGTTACGGATGCGGCGATAGGCATCGGCGGTGCGGTCGAGGATGTTGTCGGAGATCGCCATCTCGCCGGCGAAATCGGTCGCGGCCACCCACAGGCGCAGGATATCCGCCCCCAGGGTGGAGACGACTTCCTGCGGCGCGACGACGTTGCCGCGCGACTTCGACATCTTCTCGCCGTTCTCGTCCACGGTGAAGCCGTGGGTCAGCACCCCGCGGTAGGGCGCCTCGCCGCGCATGGCCACGCTGGTCAGCAGGCTGGACTGGAACCAGCCACGGTGCTGGTCCGAGCCTTCCAGAAACAGATCCGCCGGCAGGCCGCCCAGCTCCGGGCGCTTCTCCACCACCGTGCTGTGCAGCACGCCGGAGTCGAACCACACGTCCAGGGTATCGGTGAGCTTGACGTAGTCGGCGGCTTCCTCGCCGAGGAATTCTTCGGGGTCCAGGCTGAACCAGGCCTCGATGCCCTGCTCCTCGATGCGCCGGGCGACCCGCTCGGTGAGCTCCGGGGTGCGCGGGTGCACGCGCCCGGTTTTGCGGTTGAGGAAGAACGGGATGGGCACGCCCCAGTGGCGCTGACGCGAGATGCACCAGTCGGGCCGGTTGGCCACCATGCCGTGAATGCGCGCCTCGCCCCAGTCGGGCATCCAGCGCGTCGCGCCGATCGCACGCAGGGCATCGGCACGCAGTTCCGCGCGGTCCATGCTGATGAACCACTGCGGCGTGGCGCGGAAGATGATGGGGGTCTTGTGCCGCCAGCAGTGGGGGTAGCTGTGGTGCAGCTTGCGCGCCACGATCAGCGCGGCCTTCTCGTGCAGCACGTCGATCACGTGGCCGTTGGCCTGGTGCACGTTCTGCCCGGCGAAATACGGCGTGCCCTCCACGAACACCCCGTCGGGGCCCACCGGGTTGTCCACCGGCAGGTTGTACTGCAGGCCCACGGCGTAGTCGTCCTGACCATGGCCGGGGGCGGTATGCACGCAGCCGGTACCGGCCTCGGTGGTCACATGGTCGCCGAGGATCAGCGGCACTTCGCGCTCCAGGAACGGGTGCTGCAACATCAGGCCTTCCAGCGCGGCACCCTTCACCCGTGCCAGCACACGGCCTTCGCCCAGATCGTAGCGACCCAGGCAGTCCTCCAGCAGTTCTTCCGCCAGCAGCAGGCGCTCGTGTTCCAGCTCCACCAGCGCGTAATCCAGCTCCGGATGCACGGCCACCGCCTGGTTGGCCGGCAGGGTCCACGGCGTGGTGGTCCAGATCACCACGCTCACCGGGCCGTCGGCATCCGCACCGGAGAAACGCCGCACCAGATCCACGTCGTCCACCACGCGGAAGCGCACGTCGATCGCCTGCGAGATCTTGTCCTCGTACTCCACCTCGGCCTCGGCCAGCGCGGAGCCGCAGTCCACGCACCAGTGCACCGGCTTCTCGCCCATCTGCACGTGGCCGCGCTCGTAGATGCGCGCCAGCGCGCGCACGGTGTCCGCCTCGACCTGGTAGTCCATGGTCAGGTACGGGTGGTCCCAGTCACCCAGCACGCCCAGGCGCTGGAAGTCGGCCGACTGGCCGGCCACCTGTTCCGCGGCGTAGGCACGGCAGGCCTCGCGGAACTCGGCGGCGTCCACCTCGTGGCCGGGCTTGCCGATGTTGTGCTCCACCTGCAGCTCGATCGGCAGGCCGTGGCAGTCCCAGCCGGGCACGTACGGGGCATCGAAACCCGCCAGCGTGCGGCTCTTGACGATGATGTCCTTGAGGATCTTGTTGACCGCGTGCCCCACGTGGATGGAGCCGTTGGCGTACGGCGGGCCGTCGGCCAGCACGAAGCGCGGCCGTCCGGCGCAGTGCTCGCGCAAGCGGCGGTAACGATCCTCCGCGCGCCACTGCTCCAGCCATTCCGGCTCGCGCTTTGCCAGGTTCGCCCGCATGGGGAACGCGGTCTGCGGCAGGTTGAGCGTATCCTTGTAGGGATTCGGCGGTGCCTGTTTCTTGGCCATGGCTCTTCCGGATGGGCCCCGCGGGGCCGGTTGCTGTGGAGTTGGAGGAATTCGGCGATCTGGACCGGTGTCAGCAGACGGTACGGGGCACGCGGCCCGGTTCGTCGCCCGCCAGGCATTCGCGCGCCGTGTCGGCGTCCCGCGCGATCTGCGCCTTGAGGGCATCCAGCCCGTCGAAGCGCTGTTCGCCGCGAACCAGCGCGCGCGGTTCGAACGCCACGCGCGCGCCGTAGAGTTCGGGGGCGGCGTCCAGCACATGGATCTCCAGGCGCTGTTCGGTGCCCTGCACCGTGGGCCGCCAGCCGATGTTCGCCACCGCGGCCAGTGGCTCGCCGCCCGCGCCGTGCAGCCAGCCGGCATACACCCCGCGCAGCGCCAGCGGCCAGCGCCCGAGGCGCACGTTGGCCGTGGGGAAGCCGATGGTGCGTCCCAGGCGGTCGCCATGCGCGACCCGCCCGTGCAGCCGGTACGGCCGTCCGAGCAGCCGCGTGACCTCGTCGAAGCCGCCCTCGCGCGCGGCGGCGCGCACCCGGGTACTGCTGATGCGCCCGTCGGCATCGCTGACCGTGGGCGTGGACTCCACGCTGAAGCCCAGCCGCTCCCCTTCGGCGCGCATCAGCGCACTGTCGCCCTCGCGCCCGCGGCCGAAGCGGAAGTCGTCGCCCACCAGCACGTGGCGCGCGCCCAGCCGCCGGTACAGGACCTCCTCTAGGAAGTCGCGCGCCGGCAACCCCGCCAGGCGGGCATCGAAGCGTAGCACCCAGGCGGCGTCCAGTCCGCGGCCGTCCAGCGCCACCAGACGGTCGCGCAGGCGCTGCAGCCGGCCGGGCGGCGTGGGCGCTCCGGCGTGCTCGGCGAAATATTCGCGCGGCAGCGGTTCGAAGGTCATCAGCACCGACGGGGCGGCGTGCTCGCGCGCGGCCGCCAGCAGGCGGTCCACCACCGCCTGATGCCCGCAGTGCAGACCGTCGAAGTTGCCGATGGTCACCACGGCGCCGCGCACCGCGGCCAGCCCGGAATCCGCACCGTCGGACCTGCCCAGCCCTCGAATCAGCCGCATTGCCCCGTATCCAGGAAAAACGGCAAGTATAACCCGGCGTGCCCCGCGAGATCAGGCCTCGCGCAACAGGAAATGCCGCGGACGCAGGCCGGCCAGCCACAGGGTCACCCCGAGACTGGCCACCCCGGCGACGATCAGCCCGGTCAGCGCCGTCCCGCGCTCGGGGATCGACCAGTCCGTCCACGCGTCCAGCGCCGGCGACAGCACCACCAGGACCGCCACCATCACCGCCAGGGCCACGGGCAGCCCGTAGCGCAGGCGCCGCAGGGCCGGCCCGGGGCGATAGATGCCCTCGCGCACCAGCCCGCGATACAGCAGCCCGGCGTTGATGTAGGCCGAGGCCGAGGTCGCCAGCGCCAGCCCGGCGTGCGCCCCCGGCACCCCGGACAGATACCACGGCAGCACGAACAGGCCGTTGAGCAGCATGTTCCACAGCATGGCGATGATCGCGATGCGCACCGGGGTCTTCGTGTCCTGGCGGGCGAAGAAGCCCGGCGCGAGCACCTTGATCAGGATGAAGCCCGGAAGCCCCAGCGAATAGGCGGCCAGCGCCAGTGCGGTCATGTGGGTGTCGTGCGGGGTGAACTCCTGATACTGGATCAGCGTCGCGAGGATCGGCACCGCCAGCACCACCAGTCCGGCCATCGCCGGCAGGGCCACCAGCATCGCCGTGCGCAGGGCCCAGTCCAGGGTACGGCCGAAGGCCTCGGGCCGCTCCTCGTTGAACTGTTTCGCCAGGCGCGGGAGGATCACCGTGCCGATGGCGATGCCGAACAGCGCCAGCGGCAGCTCGACGAAGCGATCGCCGAAATACAGCCAGGAGATCGACCCGGCCACCAGGAACGACGCGATCAGGGTGTCCACCAGCAGGTTGATCTGCACCACCGAGGTCCCGAGGATCGCCGGCAGCATCAGTTTGACGATCCGGCGCACGCCCTCGTGCGCCCGGCGGAAACGCGGCCGTGGCAGCAGCCCGGCCCGCCACAGAAACGGGATCTGGAAAGCCAGCTGCAGCCCCCCGGCGATGAACACGCCCCAGGCCAGCGCGACCACCGGTTCGGCGAACATCGGCGCCAGCCACAGCGCGGCGCCGATCAGCGCCAGGTTGAGAAACACCGGAGTGAACGCCGGCACCGCGAAGCGCCCGATGCTGTTGAGGATGCCCGCCGCCATCGCGGTCAGGGAGATGAACAGCAGGTACGGGAAGGTGATCCGCAGCATGTCCGCCGCCAGGTCCTGGCGGCCTTCCGCCTGCGCCAGCCCGGGCGCGAAGACCCAGATCAGGGCCGGGGCCGCGAGGATGCCCAGCAGCGTGACGATGGCCACCGCGCCCAGCAGCGCCCCGGCGGTATGGTCCAGCAGATCGCGCAGGGCCTCGCGCCCGCGCTTCTCGCGGAATTCGGCGAACACCGGGACGAAGGCCTGGTTGAAGGCCCCCTCGGCGAACAGCCGGCGCAGGAAATTGGGGATGCGGAAGGCGACGAAGAAGGCGTCGGTGGCCGCGCTGGCCCCGAAGGTCACCGCCAGCACCATGTCGCGCAGATAGCCCATGATCCGCGAGATCATGGTCATGCCGCTGACCACAGCGGTGGATCGGAACAGTCGGTTCATGCGGAAGCCGGCACCACACAGACAATGAGCGGACCGGAGTGTAACCGACTCGCCCGTCGCCAGGCCCGGCGACGGCTGCCCCGGAGAACCGCGGGCAGCCGTCAGGAGGAAGGGAGGATTACTCGATCTTCAGGTAGGCGAAGCCTTCGTCGTTCTGCAGCTCGGTCAGGCGCACCACGCCGGAGGGCACCAGCTCGATATCCACGCCATCCATCAGATCCTCTTCCGGAAGGCCGATGTCACCGCGGGTGATGTCGCACAGCTCCAGCTGCACACCATAGGTATTGGCCAGGGTGCGCAGGCGGCTCTGCAGCCGTTCACGCTCCTCCAGCAATTCCTCGTCGGCCTCGAACGGGGTGCCTTCGAGGTCGTCATCGGCGATGAAACGGATGCCGTGGGACACGAACACGATCCGCACATCCGCCTCGATGAACTCGCGCTCGTAATGGGTGACCATGTTGTTGATGCTGGTGAGCATCGCCGAGAAGCGCCGCGGATCGGCGAAATCGGCGTGGTAGGCGACCTTGGCCTCGGGCTCGAAGGCGCGCGCCTGCTGCGGGACCAGGACCAGGCTGGCGGCGAACAGGGCCAGCAGCACCAGCACGAAGCCGGGGACCAGGGCGTTGTTGCGGGCGGCGGGGTATTTCATCTCCATGCTCCTTTTTATGTTGTGGTGCCTGCAATGTAGACGCACGGGCTCCGGGATTCCATTCCGGGGCGCCCGGGCCCGGTTCGCCTGCAAGCAGGCTCCCACAGCATTGCACGACCGCGCCCGTAGACATGATGGATTGACCTGCCCGACCTCGAGAGCGTGGGTTATGTTCTCGGGGTTGGGACAACCACCTTCAACACAGAGCCAATATCGAGGGGGCAGGTCATGAACCAGTTTAGCGCGGAAGGGATGAAGGATGCAGGGCCGG
>NZ_KB906185.1:0-18721 GCF_000381205.1 Thioalkalivibrio sp. ALE11
GTCAGGATCTCTTCCAGCTTCTCGATGGACGCAAAGACGCCGCCACCCGCACCGCCCTCGACATTGCTCGCACGAACCGAATTCTCGTGGGCGATCTGCCGGGAACCGGGCTCCAACAGTGTGACATTCAGTCGGGAGTGCGCCTCACGCCGCATCACCTGGTTGGAATCCAGGTGTTCGATGTCGACCTCCATGACGAAGTCACCCTCTCCTTCCTCCGCCAGCATGCCGCGCTGTTCCAGCCCCGTAATGAACTGGTCGCGGACCACATCGGATACCGGCTCTTCGGTCTCGAGCGTCTGCAATGGATTGCCGAAACCGCCCCGAATCGCGCCCAACCAGTTCGCCCCGTGCTGCCGGCTATCCGTGACGGGCCCCATCTCCACGTTGGCCTCGCCGACCGATTCCAATTCGGGGCTTGAAGCCGGATCCAGCGTGACCGGTGTGGTGGTACATCCAGCCACCAGAAAGCCGCCCAACAGGACCACTGCCATTCGCGTGATGCTCACCCTATTCCCTCCCCCCTCTTGTGGTTCCATAAGCCATCCTCGCAGATTCCAGTTCCTGGATCATCGCGTCCCGCAATGGCCTCGGTTCCAGGACCTCGACACTGGCACCCAACCCCAGCAGCCACCACTTCAGACGTGCGGTGTCCCGGACGGTGGCGGTAACCCGGGAGCACTCGCCGTTCCTTTCGGGCTCGATGGTCTGATCCTCGGACAGGCGCGCTTCGTGCAGGTGGTAAGCGAGCGCCGGATTCACCCGGAGTTCGATGCGAATGGTTTCGCCTTCGGGGTAATCGAATGCGCCCTGCTCGATGAACTGGTCGAGATCAAAGCCGGCGTCCGGATCGCGCGCCGGCACCTCGGTCAGCGCCGCGGCCTCGATCCGATGTGCGGCGAGATGCAGCACGTCCTGGTGCGGTTCGATGGTAGCCAGGAGGTAGGTGACCGGCTCGCGGAACACCAGCGCCAGAGGGTGAATGCGGTGGTCTCGCACCCGCTCCTTCGAGCGCGAGCGGTAGGTGATGTCGAGGCAACGGCGTTCCAGCAGACCCTGCTGCACGGTCGCGAACACGCCTTCCGGGATCGGCGGCGGATCCAGTGGCGGACCGTTGGGAAGAATGCGCACCCGCTCCGGCCACAGACTCAGGCCGGACGACTGACCCGTGGCTTCCAGCACCTCCCGCGCCCGCGCAACCTGCGGCGCCAGCCGTTCCCGGGCGGACGGCGGCAGCAGGCGCGCTGCGTTAGCATCCAGGATCTGCAGGGTGAGTGCTGTCTCGGGATCGAGCGCGGGCACATCCTGCAGCGGGGCGTCGGCCAGCCAGTACCAGCCATACGGACGGTCCCGCTCGTCGCGTCCCAACGGCAGAAACGCCGAAAGCGATTCCAGGTCCCGTTCGATGGTTCGCAGGGTCGTATCCAGTCCCCGCGCCTGCAGGCGTTCGACCAGTTCCGGTGCACTCACCCGGCGGGGCTGTCGAGGCACCATGCCCAGCAGCAGCATCCGCCGCTGCAACGTCGCGCGCATTCCGTTGCCCTGGGTCATTTCCCGTCCACCCCCTGCCCGTCTGTTGTCCCTCTCACAGTGGAGCCTGCCAGCCGGTCATCACCGGCGCAAAGATTCGACGCTCGAACACCGAAGCAGGGGCACGCCCCATCAACGTAGCTCATCGACTTCATACCGAATGCGCCCGTCCGTATCGCGAATCCGCGTCGGCGCGGAACCCGGGCCCTCCTCCACCGTGCCCAGGATCCGGCCGTCCGCACCGCGGATGTAGGTCGGGCCCGGAGGCTGCTCGTCGATGTAGCCGGTGATGCGGCCGTCAGCATCCAGGATCAGCGGCTGCCCGGGTGAAGGGTAGTCCCGCTCGGATGGCGACGGCACGGCACACCCCGTCAGCGCAACGAGCAGGAAGGCACAACCGGCTCTCAGAACGTCCATAACAACCCCGGCGAATGGATTTCCCCTTCAGGGTCGCCCATCCGCACGTCCGTTTCTGTCGCCCGGCCGAGGGAACATGGCCTGAGATGTACGGGCCGAATGTGCATACCCGTCCGAATCGCCTCCGGAAGCGAGTGAGCCCATGTCGAACGAAATCGCCTTCAAAGAACTGGTTCTGCACCCCGAGTTCGTTCGCATCAAGGACGGCTCGCGCGTGGTCCTCCTGCACGAAAGCGAGTTCGTGCAGATGCTCGCGGCACTACGCCAGTACGAGGCCCTGCGGGACCACTTGGGCGGCGATCCGCTGGTGGATCAGGAGTGCGAATGAGGGTCTGGCGCTCGTCAGACAATCGCTTTCCTTAATACCGGAACATCCTCGGCCAGTCGGCTCACCCTCGTTTATTCCCAATAAGATTGCAGCCCATTTTGGTCCAGGCGATGCCGTTATTCGGTAAATTCAGGACCTTTGACAGCGAAGCGAGGTGCGGTGTGGATCCACACCAGACGGTCAGGAGAGGTGGCCTCCGGAATGCTCATGAAATCAGGGACGCCGTCGACCGTGGTTGCAGGGTTTTCTGGAAGACCCTTCGGTATCCGGTCCACAGGGATGGATCCGGTCAGTATTTCATCGGGGAAGGACCGGGCATGATCGCACTTACCTGGTCGGACGGCGTGACGCTCAACGGGAAACCGGAGGATTTTTTTGTGCTGTCCGAGGCCGAATACCTGGAGATACACCCCGGCACCCTGCAGTAGGCAGGGGCACAAGCCTCCCCTCCGCCAGGATCGGGAATCGGCAGCTGGCCATGCTGGACAGGCGGGAAACATTCCGGGCATGATGTCCGGAACGTCTCCCCGAGGATCCGCCATGCACGCTTCCAATGCCGCCACCGCCCTGCTCCACTCCGCCCTGGAGCTGACCACCGGGGCGGACGTGGCCCGCGAACTCGGGGTGGATGAACGCACAGTCCGCCGCTGGGCGAAAGGCGAGATCCCGATGCCGTCTCGCTGGGAACCGGCGTTGAGCCAGCTCCTGCGCCAACGCGCTCCCCTGCGGACTGATTCTCACGGGCAGTTCAATTTCATCGACCTGTTCGCCGGCGTCGGGGGCATCCGACAGGGCTTCGAAAGCGTCGGTGGCCACTGCGTCTTCTCATCCGAATGGGACCGCTTCGCCCTCCAGACCTATCGCGCCAATTTCGGAAACGAAGACGAGGAGATCCAGACGGACATCCGTCAGGTCACGGCGGTTTCGGATGACGCCGAGGAGAACAGCCGCTACATCGATGAACGCATCCCCGAGCACGATGTCCTGCTGGCCGGGTTCCCCTGCCAGCCCTTTTCACTGGCCGGCGTCTCCAAGAAAAACAGCCTCGGACGCGAGCACGGGTTCCTCTGCGAAGCACAGGGAACCCTGTTCTTCGACGTGGCGCGGATCATCGAAGTGAAGCGTCCACGGGCATTCCTGCTCGAGAACGTGAAAAACCTGCGCAGCCATGATGGCGGCCGTACCTACGAGGTGATCCGTCGCGTGCTGGAAGAACTCGGCTATCAGGTGCATGACCGGGTCATCGACGGCAAGGGGTTCGTACCCCAGCACCGTGAGCGGATCTATATGGTCGGCTTCCGGAAGGATACGCCCTTCACCTGGAACCAACTGGACTTTCCCCCACCGGACGCCCGCACCCTCCGGGAGGTGCTGCACCGGGAGGACGGATCGGAAACGCCCGAACCCCCTTACACCGAGGGTGACATGGGCACCGTGGGCGACAAGTACATCCTGAGCGACAAGCTCTGGAAGTACCTGCAGGACTATCGGGCCAAGCACGAGCGCGCGGGCAACGGATTCGGCTACAGCAAGGTCGGCCCGGAAGACACCGCACGGACACTGTCCGCCCGGTACCACAAGGACGGTTCCGAGATCCTGGTTGACCGGGGAGCCGCGGAGCGGCCGCGTCGGCTGACGCCACGCGAGTGCGCCCGGCTGATGGGCTTCGACGACAGCTTCCGTATCCCGGTGAGCGACACGCAGGCCTATCGCCAGTTCGGCAACTCCGTGGTGGTCCCGGTCATCCGCGAGATCGCCTCCGCGATGGTGCCCCACGTCCTCGCGGACATCCGCTCCGAACAGGAGGACCGTCAGGTGGAGCTGCCGATGGAGTTCAGGGATACGGCGTGACCGACCGGCTCTCCCCGGAAGACCGCAGCCGGGTGATGAGCCGGGTACGCGGGCAAAACACGAAGCCTGAGCTCGTCCTGCGCCGCGCGCTCCATGCGCGGGGCTTCCGGTACCGTCTGCATGTCCGTGATCTTCCCGGACGCCCCGACCTCGTTTTCCCTCGGTATTCGGCGGTGGTGTTCGTGCACGGATGCTTCTGGCACGGTCATGACTGCCATCTTTTCCGGATGCCCTCGACCCGGGAGGAGTTCTGGAAGGACAAGATCGGACGCAATCGCGAACGCGACCGGAAAAACCGGGCCGAGCTCCTCGACCGTGGATGGCGTGTCCTGGAGGTCTGGGAATGCGCGATGAGAGGGAAGGAACGTCTCCCGCCCGGGCAGATGCTTGAAAACGTGGAGACATGGCTGACCGGCCGTTCCGCCAGTCACGAGATCCGCGGCCTTGGCGACAGGAAGGCGGGAGCGACAGACGCCAGTGTTTCGGGGGAGGAAACGCCGTGATCGATTCGATTTCGGAACTGTTCGAAGGGGCGGCGGCGAAATGGCTCAGCGCCGTGGACGCCGAACCGGACAAATCGAACCAGCATGAGATCGGAGGCCTTCCAAGCGCTGGCTTCAGGCGCCATCTGGGTGAACCTTCCAAGAATGACGTCGCACGTTTCCCGGCCACCATGGCTTATCTGAGTGACGGTGAGCCTCCGGAAATCGTCCGCGATACGGTCTCCTGGTACGACTGCCGATGGAAACAGCCGGACCGTTCCCCGGAGTACCGGCTGTATTACAGGAGCAATTCGGTCACGCTGCGGATCGGGGCCGGGGATCTGATGGTGATCGCGAAGGCCCGAGACGGAGATCTGCTCATCGTCTTCGCGCCGGCGGATTCGGATGTCGAGGCCCAGGTCCGCCACGTGTTCGGATTCGGCGAAATGGGAGAGCGTTTCCAGGCCGCCGGGATGCTTTCCTCCTCTCTGACCCTGCCACTGAAACTCCTGCTGGAAGACATCGGCGTGGAAACGATCGCCCCGGACGATGCCGGCGGCGATCTCGAGCTTGTCCTCAGCCGTTTCCCCGACCGTTTTCCCACAACCGCGGAATTTTCCGCGCTCGCCCGGGAGGTCAGTCAGGCCGACCCGGTTGGCGAGCCGGATCGGACCCTCCTGGCATGGATGGAACGGGAGGAAGCTCTCTTCCGGGCCTATGAGCGCGAAATCGTCCATGAGCGTCTTGAACGGGGGTTCGCCGGCGATGTCGATGAATTCATCCAGTTCTCGCTGAGCGTCCACAACCGGCGGAAATCCCGGGTCGGCCACGCCTTCGAGAATCACCTGACCGAACTGTTCCAGCGACACGGCCTGCGTTTCGAGAAAGGGGGGGCAAGGCGGGTCACCGAGAACAAATCGAAACCCGATTTCCTGTTCCCCGGCTTCGCCGAATATCACGATCCGCAGTTTCCGGCATCCCGCCTTTTCCTCCTTGGAGCGAAGACCACCTGCAAGGAACGGTGGCGACAGGTCCTCGCCGAGGGCGAACGCCTGAAACGGAAACATCTCGCAACCCTGGAGCCCGGAATCAGCCAGACCCACACCGACGAAATGCTGGCCCATGGCCTCCAGCTCGTAGTCCCGCTGCCCATCCACGCCACGTATTCGAAGTCTCAGCAGATGTGGCTGATGGAGATCGGAGAATTCATCCAGAAGGTCCAGGCAGCTTAATCGGAACCACAACCCAATGGATGCACGGCCCTCTTCGGTCATTCAATGACTTTTTGGGTTGGGGCACCAAGCGCCGTCCAGTGGATCCACTCGGAGAACTGTTACCCTGCGCCGGGTGTGGTCACCGGCATGACGGAAGGAGTCGCCATATGAGGGAGGGCGTCGTGAACGAAAGACAGGCGAAACGCATGAAGGAGAATTTTCGCCGGGAGCTGCATTCGGGGAGCACGTATGAGGAAGCCCGAATCAGGATCATGGAAGACCTCCAGGACATTGCGAGCCTTGATGAACAGGAAGCAAGCGCAGTCACGGAGCAGATCGAACAAGAGCTCCTTCACGAGCGGTATTACGTCAACAAGCTCGATGTCCCGACCATTGACGCCCGGGAGCAAAAGCGCTGGTACCATGGCCCGAGCGAATACGACACTTTCTGGCCCGCCCTCGAATCGCATTTGCTTGACACCAAGGGCTGGACTCCGGAGTCCGTGCAGTCCATCGACGATCTGTCGACATCAGTAGTGGCGCGGCTTCCCTATCAGTCAACGTAGTTGTCGCCTCAACGCAACCAGCAGGTGACAACCATGAAGCACTACTCTGCCGAGCGTAAGGAAGCCGTCCTGCGCAAGCTGGCACCGCCAATGAACCTCACTGTCCCCGAGGTCGCCGAGGCCGAGGGGATTTCCACGGCAACCTTGTACAATTGGCGCAAACAGGCCCGTGAGCGAGGACAGGTTTTGCCATCACGAGGATCCACCCCGGAGGGCTGGAGCAGCGAGGAGAAGTTCCGCGTCGTGCTCGAGACCGCGCCGATGACCGAGGCGGAGTTCAGCGCCTATTGCCGTGAGAAGGGACTCTATCCCGAGCAGGTCGAGGCCTGGCGGGAGGGCTGCATGAATGCCAACGCCAACGCGGCCGAGCAGGACAAGCGCTCGCGCCAGGAGCGCAAGGCCGAGCAAAAGCGCGTGAAGAAGCTTGAGCGCGAGCTCAAGCGCAAGGACAAGGCCCTGGCGGAGACGGCGGCGCTGCTGACGCTGTCAAAAAAAGCCGAGGCGATCTGGGGCCGCAACGACTAGGACGACTGACCAGCCTCACGGATCGCCAGCACACCGTCGCCCTGGTCGAACAGGCCCGGCGCGACGGTGCCCGGCTGGGCAAAGCCTGCGACGTGGTCGGCGTGAGCGTGCGGACGTATCAGCGCTGGAGCACGCCGCAGGGTGTGCGTGCCGACGCCCGCCCGGATGCCGAGCGTCCGGTGCCACAGAACAAACTCTCCGAGCTGGAGCGTGCAGTGATTGTTGATCTGTGCAACGAGCCCCGCTACCGCAGCCGACCGCCGGCGTACATCGTCGCCGACCAGGCCGATCAGGGCCGCTATATCGCCTCGGAGTCGACGTTCTACCGCGTGCTGCGCGACTACGACCAGAACCATCACCGCGGCCGCCACAAGGCGCCCGAAGGCAAGCGTCCGCCGACCACCCATGTGGCGGATGCACCGAACCGGTTGTGGACCTGGGACGTCTCCTGGCTGCCAGGGCCGGCCTGCGGGACCTGGTGGTATTTGTATCTGATCGTCGATGTGTTCAGTCGCAAGATCGTCGGCCATGAGGTCCATGCCGCCGAGACCGGGGAGCTCGCCAGCGAGCTCATCGAGAAGGCGCACTGGCGGGAGCACCTGGCCGCGAAGGACAAGCCGTTGATCCTGCACTCCGATAACGGCAGCCCCATGAAGGCGGCGACGTTCCTGCAGAAGCTCTACGACCTCGGGATCACGCCTTCGCGCAGCCGCCCCCGGGTGAGCAACGACAATGCCTACTCCGAGGCGCTGTTCCGGACGCTGAAATACCGCCCCGGGTTCCCGTCAAAGGGCTTCGCCACGCTGGAACAGGCCCGCGAATGGATGCTCGCCTTCGTGCACTCGTACAACGAGCAGCACCGCCACAGCGCGCTGAACTACGCCACACCCGCCCAGCGTCACAGCGGCGAGGCCACCCGGATCCTGGCGAACCGCAGAGCCACGTACGAGCGAGCCCATGACGCTCATCCGGAACGCTGGCCCGGTGCCATCCGGGACTTCGGCCTCCCAGAATCGGTGACCCTGAACCCGGAGACGGCGGCGAATTGTTAAAGAACCCTGAACCCAATCAGGCGTCATCTACGTTGACAGATAGCGCACGACCGCCACCGTGGATACACTGCTATCCAGCCACCTCGCGATCCGACTGGGCTACCCGCCCGAGACACCCGACGCCCACCAGGCCGTGCGCCGCTGGCTCCAGAACCGTCTGGATGAACACAACGACCCGGGCCGGACCGCCGTCAGTCAGTGGCTCCAGCAGGAGATCATCAGCACCCTGGTGGATACACAACTATCCACTCACTACGCCAACTGGCTCCTCGATGGCACGCCACCACCACCGCCACCCCTTGACCCATCGTGACCGATCACGCTCAATGAACACGGCCCAGCACACACCGCGCTTCGCATCGGTCACGAACAGCAGAATCAGCGGTCACGTTCACCGGAATACACACTGAGCCGGAGTTACTGTCGAAAAACGCTTCAGCGGGGCACTGAGCCGGACGCAGGTCCGTTGATCAGCGTTTCCCTAACGCAGTGTCCAAAACCGTTTGCCCCCACAGGTGGCATAATCCGGCTATGCCTATCCATCCAGACCAGGACATCCTCACTCCATGGGGGCCTCTCACGGAGTGCTTCGGCTCCCTGAGGGAACGCCCTGAACAGGTGATGTTCTGGGACAAGCACCAGCGCATTGAAGGCACCACTTTCGAACTGTGGGTACAGCAGTTCTTCAAGTCCATGCCCACGCTGCGCACGGGCAGCACACGACTTCCGCCGATCACGATTGGGATCTCACGTTCAGCGCTCATCGACCGCAACCAGTCCGGTGCTGTATTCGTGCTCCTGCATCCGGATCCAACGCCTCACCGTCACGATAGGGAGATAATGCGGCTGGTCCGCATGCTGCACCGTCACTTCGAGGTTTGGTTACTTCGCTTCGACCACGACAAGCAGACCTTCATGATGAGCACGCGACCTTGGTCGCCGGGCGGACCGAACCCAATGCCCGGCTTGCCAGCAGGGGAACTGCTCAGGAATCTCGGACGGAGGAACCCCGTCCTACCGAATGTCAGTCTGCGAGTGCGGGACCTCAATCGGCAGCAGAAATCGTACTGGGGTTACATCCGCTCCAGCCTGCGGGATTTCGGAACACTGCTGGAGCGGGTTGTCCTGCCGAGGATTTTCCTGAACTTCGTGCTGACACCGTTCTTACCCGACACCGGCCTGTGGGACGTCGACCTCGTACAGAGCGTACCGGACCACGAACGCGTGCTGGTATGGGATATCAAACACAAATACCCGTTCGGCCGCCACCGACTTCAGTTCGGCATGAACTCCGGCCAGAGGTCCGTATACGCCCTGCTTGCTGACTGTGACATCGAAGTGTTCCACGCCATTGTCGTCAAGCCGGTGTGGAGTGATCGGATCGGACCGGACTATCTGATGAATGACCATGAGGCCCGGGAGCGCGCACTTATCATTGGCACGGCACTCACACCCGAGCATCTCCGGAAGATCGGCTCCCGAGCAATTCGTCAATCAGGGGCCAAGACCACCATGTATGGCTCCGGAACGAACAGTTATCACCCGCTTCCTGTCACGGACTTCCATGTTGTAGGCAACCTGCAGGACACGACAGCCCATCTTGGCCGACAGTTGGAGGTGCTTGCCGGCATCGATATCGCCAGTGAAGAGCTGCCGAGGCTCGGTGAGCAGGAATTGAGGCGCCGCAAACTCGACGATGATGGTTGCACTGGGGAGCGGCCTGACTGAGACGGACTTGCCGCTCAGGATGCTACCTCTGGGGATCACGACCGCCGCTTCCGCGTCACCACGGCACTTGCATAGGCTTCCTCCGTGCGCGCGAGCTCGCCTAGGAGGTGATCCCGAACCTCTGGCCCAGCCTCCTGCGGAACATTCGCGACCAGCATTCTCCTGCGATTGACCACAGCGAACCACCATGAAACGCCGGGCTTCTCATGGAGCTTAAGGATCGCTAGGTCGGTGGGGCTACGGTCGAGTTCCGGGACCTCACTGAAAATGGAAAACTGCACTCCGGGCACGGAATCGACGGGTTCTTTCACGCAGAAGGTACGTCCTCCGGGAAGCGCCACGTTGACGCCACCGGTAATGAGAGGCTTGCCCGTCTCAGCCAGTTCCCAGCCCCAGCCATCCAGAATCGACTGGACTGCGGCCGACAGGCCGACCCCCTGCCGAGCGCCAGCGGCCTTTTCGGTTTTTGGGCGCCCGTCGCCGGTGAGGGGACCATCGAACGGCAGCTCCTCATTCCGTGGCTCAGCCAGCGTTTCGATAGCGGCACGCGAAGGAAATTTCCCATCCCGTGCAGCACGATGGGGACGAATATCAGCCGCCGGCTTTTGAACGGGAAAGCTAGCGATCGTTCCACGATGCCATTTCAGTCTGGCAAGAGGCTCGGGGTCTTCGGATGAAGTATCGAGCCCCAGGCCAAGTACGTTCCCCCAAGAGTCAGAGCTATCCGTTTCTATCAGATAGGCAATCAGCTCCGACAGGAAACCGGCTATCGGCTTCTTTACGGCCCAACTGAGAACGCCGGCTCCACGACGGATCCCGAAAAGGAACGATGCGAGTGTCACTACCCTCGAACCGGCCGGTGGATTCTGGCCCAGGAAAGCCCTGAGACTCTCAACATCATCCACCCATACTGCGAGCAGGGCTGCCCTGAGCACGACTGCTTTTTCGTCGGCAAGCACTCGACCGTCCAAGTCCCGCCGATTCTCGAACGCTTCAAGTGCAAAACGCGCCCATTTTTCCTCACTCTCGGCTTCCGCTTCGTCGCCACCGGCCAAGCGCAGCGACTCAAGGGTTCGATTGATCAGCTCCGACCCGGACTCGCGATCAGCACCAGCGAACACGCGCACAACCGTCCAGAGCTGGCGTTCCGAAACCGGAGGCTCGCTCTCTTCCATACCAAGAAAGTTCCAGCACCGCGAAACGATGTCATCCTCCGCGGAGTCCCCCACGCCGAGTAGCGACACCCCCGGATAGGCGATGGCAGGCTCTGACCGGACGAGATGTAGAAGGCATGCGACGCCTGCTGCTATTCGGTCTGCCCGGACGCCGTCCAAGCCCTGGTCGGAATCGCCTTTCGCCACACATTCAAATCGCGACTCCCCCTCATGACCGAAGAGCTGGAGCGAAACCTCATAAGGAAACCAAGCAGGGTCAAGTTCCTCGACTGGCCGAAACCGGAACTGGTCTCGTTCATCCGCATTCCGGAAGTGGAGACAGCGGATATCACCAATCCTAACAACGCCTTCATCACGCCTCACGGTCTCAACGAGAATGGGGAATCGCCGGGCCACACCCCCCGTTATGATCTGCCCTTCGGACATCCGGAGGCCGTCATCCAGTGTGGCCAACCGTCCATCGGCAACCGGTCTACAGACGAGGTTAGCCGGTAGTTCGGTCGGTATCACAAGCGCAGAGAGCAGTTCGAGTAGATCTTCCCGATTGGAAGGTATGAACCAATTCATATCGGTTTCCCAAGGCGAGAGCCGGGTACACCAGCCGCAGCATGCATGACCACGACGGCCAGGGGCGCGAGTCGCGCCAGTTTTCCGCTATTTCCGCCACCACCCCTTACCGGGTTTGTGACGGAAACCTCTTCTTGCAAGCTCATTCGCATAAGATGAGTCTCTTTCAAGCGCTATCCAGAACGCGCCGCCCCTGTCACGCAGGTCCCTGACTTCAGCACCTAGGCGGGCAGCAAGATCCCGTGCTTCTATGGCCCAGGAGGGACCATTTTCCGCACCTTCGGGTCGCTCGTCTGTGTCACCATGTTCCCCGCCCCCGACTAAATCCTCTCGAATTACCTGCAGGATCTGTGGATCCTCTGGCAAGAATGTGCCTGCCACGGCATCCGCCACGCCGGGCTCATCGAGCATGTATACGTAATCGCGTGCACGGGCCACTGCAACGAACAGCCGCATGCGGAACCGGTCATCCGCCGAACTGCCCCGTTCCAGTGAAAGGCTCCGGATCAGGAAAACCGCATCGAATTCCAATCCCTTGGCGCTCTGCACATTGAGTACCGTGACGGTGTCTGGGCGGTCAAACACGAGGTCATCCGGTTTCCCTCCCTGCCTGCGTTGGGATGAATACGTCTGCACCCGGATGTTTCGGCCCTGCAGGCCTGACAGGCCTTCTCTCAGCTCTGCAACGAGCTCTGCTCGATCACGCTCCCGGAACGCCAATACGCCAACCTCTTTCCGCGGGTGATTCCTCACCCATCGCACAAGAAATTTGGCAGCGCTGCCGATTCCTTCAGCTTCTATTCGTGCTGGGACTTCGCCACGCCGCCGGGGCAGGGTTGCGATGCCCGTCACCGTGTCGGAGTAGAACCAAGAGGCAAAGCGGGCCACTTCACGCGTGTTTCGGAAATTGTCAGGAAGATCATATCGATGCTGAATGGCCAGACCCTGCTGGATATCCGAAAGTGTTGAGTTGTACTCCGAGATCTGCTGATTCTCATCCGCGAGCACCATACACCGAACGGCCTTACCGGAATCCTGGACACGCGTGGACGAGATCGCCGCCAGCCGCCGCAGAAAGCGGTACATCCCCGGAGGGAAATCCTGCCCCTCGTCGATAATCAGCATGCCCAGTTGGAGCGCACCGTCATTCAAGCTGTCGGCATGGTCAACCAGATGTTCAGCGGCCGCGTCCCAAGAGATTGCATACATATCTCCTGGTTCCTTTGGAGGATCCGGCCACAGCCGCCACCGGGCGAGATCCTCCGCCACTTCGATCGCTCCCGCTCCATCAATGTACCAAGCACCCTTCTTATATTGGCCCGGCTGCCGGCCGGGACGCCAAAGGTTGCGATCCCAGCGCGCCCCCAGAGCCTTCACTTTCTCCCGATCTCCATAGTCCACATCGATCATCACTTTCTGAGACAGTGGGTGTGGCGGGAGGCCCGAATGGCGCCACCATTGGGTCAACCAGCTTTGCACGGTCATGACGGGCACATCATCCATATCACTGGGTCCTCTCGTGAACTGTGACAGGACCCGGTTGAACATCAGCAACTGCACGGGGTTCCCTCCCCTCACAAGCTCGATTGCCCGCAGGCATGCGATCAGAGTCTTGCCCGTACCGGGCGGCCCCGCGACCAGCGTATGCTCGTCAAGCGGGGCATAGAGGTAGACTTCCTTCTGGCGGTCCGTGAGATCGCGTTTCGATGGCAGCCTCATCCCGTAGACTCCGCAAAGTTAATGAGACCGACCTCGCTATCAAGAAGCAGGCGCCGATCCAACAGGGTGTTCGCCATGGTGCAGCTCGTCTCTGACACCAATGTGCAGGCATGGCATGCGGCCCGGTTGAATCCACCAAGGCCCTGCCCGGAGGTTTCCGAACATACCGGATCGGAGGAACACCATCTTGCCTCCTCGACCGCGTCGTGGAGAGTCTGTCCGATGCGGTCATTCCGCCCCTGCCGGACCAGCCCTCCGAGGGAACCTTCAGAATCGCCGTCCCCCGTGTAGATCAGGATTCCAGCTTGGCCAGTGACCGGATCAATGTAGAGGCGTTCATTCAGCGACGATGACGAGTAGCCACATTCGAACGTGATTCGGCGCAAAAGTAGGTGGGAGAGCGTGTGCACTGCGATGAGGGTCGGCGTTACAGGTGGAAGGAACCAGTACTCTTCCGCGACGCGCTGTGCTTCTAGTGTTTCAATGTGCGATTTCTGCCCTGCGGGCAGGCTCGCTTCCCAATGACGTAGGACTGATGAAGAAATCCGGAAGAGGACGCCTTCACCGAACCTTTCCGCGGCCGGAAGCCAGTCCTCGGAACCGCGGGGGTCAGCCGCCACCCTAGCGCTTCCTGCCCCAGGGCGGATTCTCTGGAAGCCCGTAAAGACACTGACCTCGCGAAGGCGGTGGATGAGCAGGATTCCATCGATCAGGGAGCTCGCCCACCTCGGCAGGCCCGTGTTCGCGGACTCGGTTTCAGCGATGAACGTTCGGGAACGCAGGCTCCCTCGCTCCATCGCTCCGGTAAGCGTCTGCCACTCCTCTTGCAACAGACAGTCCTGGTCAAGGACGTGCTCACGCACTTCAGTCGAGTCCCGCCCATCAGTTTTCGCCTCCGCAATACCACTGACCACTTCCTGTCGCACGCCGGTATCACTTGCGATCATTTCCGTCAGGATCTGCCTAAGCTCCTCGGTTTCGGAACCACCGGCTGCCATGAGCTCCCGCAATCTAGGATACTTGTCATGACCCTGAACTAAATCCCGGTAGGCTGTGGTATCGTCCTCCTCACTGAGTGACGGAATATCGAGTGCCGACAGAGTCACCGGGTAGTGAAGATTTGTTGCACCCCTCTGCAGAACCTCGGGCTTCGCATCACACTCCTCGGATTGACGGTGCCACGGGTGCCGCCCGTGACACCGGTGCAGCAGACGGCCAATCTCCCGGCGTGATGTGATATCGCCCAGATCCCGCCGACTTCCACACTCCGTGCACCGAACCTGCAGCGAAGCCAAGCCGGTTTCACCGCCGGACGCTCTGACCTCAAACTTCAGGCGCGACCGTTCGGTGCAGTCACGGTCAACGTAATCGCCACTGTGCGCCCACAGATGCCACGGGAAATCCTGGAGATGCCCATTCTCACAGGCGAGGACAAAACGCATCGGAACCAGAGTACCGCGCCTTTCACAGCGCGGACATCGCGGTGCCTTACCCTTCTCCTCCATCTCCGTTTTCCACTGGATGAGATTGCGGCACGACTCACAGAACAGTGACGCCGGAAATCTTTGTGCCGGGAGTGTCGACCTCGAACCTTCCACCGCCCGCAACGCCTTTCCAAGCCTCCCAGACAGGCGCGGAAGGTCAAGTCTCTGGAACGCGTTCCGATGCCACCGGTAGATCGGCGGCACGATGAACGACTCATTACCGATATCGACGACCGCCCCGGGGCCGGCGAACCCCACCAGGGTTCCGGCACGAATCTCCCTTTTCATGTTCGGGTCCCTCCAAAGTCCGATGCCATTGGCTCCACTGTCACAGCCGTATCCACGTGGCGGAACGACCTAGGTGTCGGCCACCCTTCACCCGAGGTGCCGAAATCCTTGATCACGCTGGCGTGCGTTTTGCTGCGGCTATGGATACGAAGATTTCGGCCTCGATCATTCGCCTTCCGGACCCAGTCTCCGATGAACTCGTCAAGCCGTTCCAGTGCCCCATCCGCCTCATCAGGTTCCGCAACCGCGATCCGCTCGATCAGCTTGTCCCGCAAGGCCACGATCGTTTCATTTTCCTCAAGCACGCGGGCAGCATCCTCATCGCGCTGAACAGGTGAGGTCATGCGCAGGAGGGCCAGAAACGCGCCATGGAGCGCCCGCTCCCGAGCAGGGACAGCGAAGGGAGTCACGCTGGTCGGCTCGACATGCCGGTAGAAGGCGCCGTGAAAGGGACGGAACGATTCGTAGTGGGACCTGTCTCGCGGTTTCGTGGACGACATCAGCGCCATCACCAGACCCGGTAGCCGGCACGCGTCGCGGCCAACCCTGCTCGACGCTTGGATATATTCCGACACTGTCTTCGGCTGCCCGTTAACGATCATCAGGCCGAGGCGGCTTACATCCACACCGACGGAAAGCATATTGGTGCACGCCACGAAATCCAGCGTCCGTTTATCCGGAAGCTCTACCGCTAAGCGTGAAAGCATTTCCGGAATCTCACTGTCCCGGAGGTTCGCCGACAGCTCACGGACGTTGTCTTCCCGAATGTTCCTAGACGATCCCAGTGCCTGCAGGCGGGCCGGAATGTCGTCCCGTGCCAGCGTCAGTGTCTTGCCAAGCTCACGCTTGCTGTTCTGGTAGGACACCAGTGTCCACCAAGTATCCACGGCTTCACCGGCCGCTTCACGCAGGTTGGCGACTGCGTCGATCAGCGCCGCCGATGCCAGGACGTTGGAGAAAGTAGGCGTGTGACCCTGTCCCATGGCGCCCACATACAGCCGACCCGGCTCGCTGGCTGACGTCCTCGAGAAAAAGGAATCGGAAGCCTCGATCCCACGGGGAGGGAAAACGGCACACTCCCTGCCGTAGAGCTTCTTCACCTGTTCTTCCGCACGCCGTATGGTCGCAGTTGCACAGATGTATTTTGCAGGGATACCTTGGCGCTGGATGATAGTATCTAGTGCGGCCTCATAAACGCCGGTTATCGTTCCAAGCGGCCCCGAGATCAGGTGAAGTTCATCCTGGATGATAAGCGAGGGGGGGATAGATCCCTGCCGGTCACTTCCGAAAAAAACACGTGGACGGTGATCCCAGGCCAGATTCGCGAACTTGTCCACCGTGGCCAAGAGCAGCGACGGTGGTTCATCGTAAAGGTCCTCGTCAACATAGGATATGGGCAACCCGGAACGATGCCCCGGACAGGAGGTATCCGGACAAAAGAGCTGGATGCCAATATCTTTTCGGCGTATTCCCAGATGCTCCGCGTCTTCCGAAGTCCGTCCTTCAGGAACGATTCCTGTCCCGCAGACCGGGCACCTCTTGAGTGGAACCCCGACATCCTCGGGCGTTGCGGGCGACTCTTCCAGCGCCTCAAGCTGTTTGAGTGCATCTTTGCGTGTGTTTGGCGAAGACGCGGAACCCACCCAGAGTCCTAGGGAAAACGGACGCTCGCCTGGAATTTCACCCTTTTGCCGCATCGTCTCGAGTGCACAGACCAGCGCGCCCGCCCGCTCGAACTGCTGAATCGTAAGCAGTCGTAGCGTGTAGCGCTTGATAACCGCCGTACCGGGATCATGTCCGCCAGCAACGATGCGCCGCCGGATCATCTCGAACGCTGCGACCGCGAGGTAGGCCTCTGTCTTCCCACCCCCGGTCGGAAACCATATAAGATCCACAATCTTGCGATCCGGATGCGTCGGGTCATTGAGGCCAGGCAGCGAGATCAGGACGAACGCAAGCTGGAACGGCCGCCATCTGAAGGATGTTAAATCCTGCCTATCCGGATCTATGTCGCGAAAGGGACTGTCGAAAGATCCGGACCGCACCCGTTCGCGTGCAGCGCCACTTCGCGCGAGGGCAAGCAGCAGCGCCCGGTTGGCAAGACGAAAGTTCGTCAGGGCCAGTACATCGGAACGCAGCAGCTCAATGCCTTCCCGGATGCGGCCAACCGTCTGCGATATCCGGCCCAGAATCCGGTCGCGCGCGCCACACAGATGGTCTGGCACAGCGACTTTTGCAAGGGTGTTACTCCAAGCCTCGTAGGCCCCGCTGAGCCCCGCGAGCCCCGGAAATGGATCGAACTCTCTGTCCTGCAGCCTCTGGAGGCTAAGGGCAGCAGATGTTTCTGGAGGCAACCCATCCACCTCAGCGGTAACAGGAGGGACCTCAAGGTTGGGGAGAAAATCTGTTTCAACCCAAGCAACTTCCGAATCACAGGATTGATCCCAGCCGGTTCCACAGCCGTGCCCCACGGCGTACGATGGGGAATCGCGATACTGTAGAGCAAGCTCCTGTGCGTCCGGATCCTTGCTAAGTCGAGGTGGCTCCGGATAGGCGGGCACGCCCTTTTCCGGAGTGCACCGCAGCCCGGCCTGGAAGATTACATCCTCAACGTTGAGTGCTTCACGTTCTTCCTTTTCGCGAGCATTCACCAGAGTGACGGTTGCGACTCGAGCCCCTTCCACGGTTCGGACGTGAAGGTGAACATTCGCGCGACCGTTCAGAACGGTCTGTACTTGATGCTCCCGCATTCCGGGATCAAAATCGATCGACTCGGAATCCTCCTCACCTGTCAGCGCATGGCGCTGCCACGTCCGGGGCGCCGCGGCCTCAGCAGCATCTGCGGAAGCTCTTGGCGCCTTCTCAACATGCGCATACGATGCTCCCGCACACTCCACTCGGATCCTCGTCTCATCGAGGTGGATCGCGAAGCTCAGGCCGACCGAAGCTGGAAGTTGCTGGAAGAGGAGGTCCGTCGGTGACTCGTTGGCAGGCTCATCGTGTTCCAAGGTGGGATCAATCATCTCGTCCGACTCCTCATCCGCCAACGACCCGCTCGCGACCGAGTTTTTTGGAAACAGCATGCCGCAGAGATAACGTTTGTGCGGACGTTCAGCCAGTTCTTCCCGCAATCCGTACAGAGGCCCAACGAGGCGCCGTCTGACTGCATCAACGAGCTCATCTCTTAGCCCACGGCCGTCCCTATCCTGGTCCATGGCCAACTCCTTTACGAACCTATCCTGCTGGAGTGCCCCCAGCCCAAGAGCCACCAGCGCGCCAAGTGCATCCCACAGCACGAGGGAGGGCGACTTTCGACAACGACATCAACAGACCTTACGCACTGCGGGTCCGCCGCACAATCTGGTAAACCATGCCGACCGTAGCCATCAACCACCCGAACTCATGGAGTGCTAGGGAAGCGCTAGTCAATGCGCCGGCTTCCGACTTCATAGCACGCCGAAGCGTTTCTGCAAGGGCGGTAAGCCCATTACACTCCGCCTACCCTCGCCCCGCAACCGCCGTCTTCGGCATTTACAGTGCCTGAATTCAACCAACAAGTGCAACGCCACGTCATGCGGCGCGTCGCCGCTGTAAAGATTGCTCCAGCACTTCGATCGGGGCCCGGTAGCCGAGCCGCTTGCGCGGTCGAAGGTTGAGCTTGTCTTCGATCTCCTGGATTCGTTCTTCGCTGACCTGAGCGAAGTCGGTGCCCTTCGGGAAGTACTCCCGGATCAGGCCGTTGGTGTTCTCGTTCGAGCCGCGTTCCCAGCTGTGATACGGCCGGGCGAAGTACAC
>NZ_KB906186.1:0-16507 GCF_000381205.1 Thioalkalivibrio sp. ALE11
GGCCAGGCTGCGCCAGCTGCAAGGGATCTACACCTCCCGCAAGCGGGTTCTGCGGGTGATGCGCGAGCACGGGCTGCTCGCCCCGTACCGGGCCCGGCGCAACCTCGGCCCCGATGTGCACGACGGCACCATCATCACGGAGGCGCCGAACCGGATGTGGGCGACCGATGCCACCGCGACGTTCCTGCCGGAGTGCGGGCAGGTGACGGTCTTCGCCGTCGTGGACCACTACAACGCCGAGTGCCTGGGGATCCACGCGGCCCGCCCTGGGACCCGCTTCGAGGCGCTGGAGCCGCTGCGCCAGGCAGTGCGAAGGATCTTCGGGGGATTTCACCAGGGTATCGCTGCCGGCTTGGCCCTGCGCCACGACCATGGCAGCCAATACCTGAGCGATGTCTTCCAGCAGGAGTTGCGCTTCCTCGGCCTCGAGTCCTCGCCGGCGTTCGTCTACGCCCCGGAGGGCAACGGCGTCATCGAGAGGTTCTTCCGCACCCTCAAGGAGCAGCTGCTCTGGTGCCATGGGGCCCGCAACGTGGCGGAGCTCAACGAGGCCCTGCAGCGCTGGAAAGAGCAATATAACCAAGGTTGGCTGCTGGAGCGCCATGGGTTCCGGTCGCCGGCGCAGGTCCGCGCCGACTACCTTGAAACTATGCCGGTGGCGGCATGATCATGCTTACGGGGTGTCCAGGAATCCGGGTGCGGTACAAGTTGTGCCTAACTCGTTGTAGATGACTGTTCGGTTAGGCAATCTGTAGGGGCGGATGGCGCCTCTGAAGAGCAAAACAGCCGAGTATGCAACAAGAGATGCCAACCTACGGACTGACCGCACAGCTAGTCATAGAGTTCGTTTGCCGTGCAGGTAAGCCTTCCATGCCTTCAGAGGGACGTTAGATTGGCCCATCGCGCAAGCTTTTGCCAGGTCAACCGAAAGCGACCGCATGCGGCACCTGAGAGCACGGCGCCAGGAGACGCGAGATGAGCAGTAAATCTGAGGATACGCATCGCCCCGATTACCAGGTAGAGCTAAACAAGCTCCGTAGTCGTCTCCTGGACCTCTCTGCTCGTAACCGCTTGTTGAATTACCCACATCCGAGGGGACGTTCGCTTCGGTTCATCGAGACAGACCCGGTGTGGTTATACGATCGTCTTCTATCTGGAAATTCAGTTCGCGTCCAACACGTTCCTGCGCCGCCCCGTGGGCAGGCACTGGAGCGAGAATGGCCCGATTGGGTGGCTAATAATGGCCGCGACGTAAAGCCGAAAGCGCACGAGTGGGCGAAGTTCAAGGGGTATCGGACCGACTACGAACTGAGTGAGCTATATAAAACCAGTCGTGGTGAGGGGCGCGGCCGGCGTGGCGCGCACGTACAAACCCTCATGTATCCGGAAGATCTGGAGCGTCAGGTGAGCCGGATAGCGCAGCTTGCGCGCACGGCCATAGAGGACTCCGGCGCGAATATCCTGTACGTTGCGTTCGGCTTTCTCGGTTGGCAAGACCAAGCCGGATCCAGCACGTACTTTGCTCCTTTGCTGTTGGTCCCGGTTCAGCTAAAAAGAGGTGGTTACGACGACGAGACCCGCCGGAAAATCTACTCGATTCAGTACACCGGTGAGGATATTCAGACGAATCTTTCGCTAAAGCAGAAGCTGGACAGGGATTTTGGCCTCAACCTTCCGGAGCTAGAGGATGACGACAACGTACAGTCCTATCTCCGGAATTGCAGCGACTTGCTTAAGGCAAAACCCGATTGGACCATCAAGCATTTCGTGTCGTTGGGATTCTTCCAGTTTGGCAAGCTTTTGCTCTATCTCGATCTCGACCCAGAGAGGTGGCCCTCATCAAGCCGCCTGGACCAGCATCGGGTGGTTTCGAAGGTTCTCGGTGGTGGGAGTGGGGAAAGCGATTTCGAGTACTCCGCACAATACAGCCCAGATCAGATCGAGTCGGCCGCTCCTGAATTCCGGCTCGTCCATAGCGCGGATAGCTCTCAACACAGCGTGGTGGTGGATTCGGCGAGAGGCAGTGATCTGGTGGTTGAGGGACCGCCCGGCACAGGCAAATCACAAACGATCACGAATATCATCGGGGTGGCTCTCAAGAAGGGGCAGTCGGTGTTGTTCGTATCCGAGAAGATGGCGGCGTTGGATGTCGTGCGGACCCGAATGGACGCGATCGGTCTCGGTGATTTCTGTTTGGAGCTTCACTCCCACCGGACACAACGCTCGAAGCTCCTCAAGGATATTGAGAGCCGTATCCAGCGAGGTAACGCATTTGCCGAGCCCAAGGGTCTAGAGCGAGAGGTTGATCGTTACGAGAGGCTACGAGACCGCCTGAACGCCTACGCTCGTCTGATCAACCAGGACGTTCCGGGGTTCGATTTCTCCGTGCATGAGTTGCTGTGGTCGGTCAGCCGTCTAAGGAACGGCGGTGACGCTGATGCAGGAATAACGGACGATGTGCCTGAAAGCGCGGAGCGTTTGACCCAGAGGCAACTGGACGATGCGGTTGAACGACTCAACGCGATACTGGCGCGCCGTCGTATCGTGCAGGAAGAGTTCCCGGAGTTGAAGGAGCACCCGCTCCAGGGACTGGCGTTGAATCCTGAGGCTGAGTCGATTTGGGAGCCCCATGCAGAAAGGCTACGAACCATACTGCGTCATATGGAATCTCTACGCGATGCCGTTGGGCGGCTATCGGCGCGCTCGGACGCAGACATACCGGACACTGTCGAGGAATTAGGGTCCGCGACGATTCTCTCCCGGGCGTTGGCCAACCCCGAAAAAACAGAGGCGTCGGTCCAATTGGGAACGTTGGTCGATGGTCAGCGTGCAGCCGATGATTTTCTTTCCTATCTCGAAGATGAACGGCGTCTCTCCGAGGCACGAAATACCGCCAGTGCCATATGGAAGAATGATGTTCTAGACGAACCGAGGACTCTCGCGAGACGGTGCGAGTCCATTCGTGCCCTTGGGGAAGGGATTTTCGAGGCTACGGCTCTTAGCATAGAGGGTTTACAGCTCGTTGCAGACTCAGCCCGGGGCGTTGCCGAGATATTCGCCGAGAACAGCGAAGATTTTACGCGCATGCAGCAAATCCTGGATGTCACGGTTCCAAGAGGGGTCGTTGGGCTGAGGGCTGCTGATGAGTTCTTTGACCTCCTAGCGGAAATGCCCAGCGATGCATTGGACCAGCGGTCGAAACCTCTGGAGAGCATTCACGATGTGGAGCCGATGCAACGGCTTGCGCAGGAGCAAAAGTCGCTCAACCGTGATGTTGCATCCCTTGATTTACGGTTTCTTGTCGAGGAAGCGCGGAAGACCCCTTCGCTCGCCGCGGCCGCAGAGCTGATCGGTCAGAAAGCGCTGGTTCTGGGGGTCTTCGACAGTGAGTGGCGAGCAGCCAATAGGTTGTACAAATCTCTGAGTCGTGGAAAGCCGTTGCTACGCTCGTCTAAGAAACGGGCTGCTGATCTCCGGGAACTGGAATCACTGAGTGAACGGCTCACATCCTTTGAAAGAAACCCCGACTACACGGGGCTGCTTGGGAAAGCCTTCAACGGGTTGGACACGCCGGTAGACGACTATGTGCGTCTGGTCGAATGGTACGGGAAGGTGCGGGCATGGGCAGGACGCTGGTTTCAACATGCGCCTACCGTGATCCAGTCCGTCATGCGGATTGATGTAGACGCCGCAGGGGAGCTGCGCGAACTGGAGGACGCTGGCCTTCGTAAGGTCATTCAGCAGGCGATCTGGTACCTGGAGCAGATGCAGCATGCAGCGGGCGAATACCTCTCCGAGGACTGGTTCGGTTCCTGGGAGCAGGGTGCGTCAGTTGCGGACCGCCTTAGCGCGACTCTGCACGGAAACCTTCCGGATATCCGTAACGCACTGCGCGGAGAGGAGGTGAAGCCCGCGGATGCGTTTGAAGCAGCGAAACCCTATTTGAGGATCCTTGGCAGCGTAGAACACCAAGAGCGTCGCAGGCTTTACCTTGCGGTTACACCGCCTCTGAGGGCTTTGGATGAAAAGATCCTGGAAGCGTTATCGGCGGCCGCGACGTTTAGCGGTGCCGTGTGGGATACCCGTACGCCGGATGAAGCACGACTGATTCTTCAGCAACGGAAAGACGGTCATGCCGTTGCGCCACTTCTGTATGCGCTCAAGGAAACAGACTCTCTACTGGAGAACTACGCCAGCGAGTGCGGGCCATCCATTAAATTACTTGGTGTCAGGGAGTGGTTCTGTAGGCAGCCGCTGGCTGATGCACCTTTCACAACGGTGATCAAGCGCGTGGAGAAAGCACTTCAGGGAGAGGCCAGCTTCGGTGCGTGGAGGGACTTCGTTCTTTCCTTGCATCCTCGTGGGGACCCTGCCGTGCCTTGGCCGCAACTGGGTAATGGCTTGATGGTAGGTGAGCTTGCGGATGAGCAGGCCAAGGCCACTCTGAAGCTTGGTCTACTATCGAGTGTGGCGAACCGTTTGGTCCAGGATCACGAGGTCCTCCGGGATTTCGAGAGCTTGGAGCACGAGGATTTGAGGCGGAACCTGAAAGACGTGGACGAGCGTCTGCGGGAGCTCCATCGCGAGGAGATCGCGGCTGCGGCGGCACAGCGGCGCCCGCCTGCGGGCAATGGGGTTGGCAAAGTGCGGGACTACACGGAAATGCACCTGCTGCGCCATGAGATTGGCAAGAAGCGTGGTCATGTGCCGATTAGGCGGCTTACGACCAGGGCGGGAGGCGCGCTAACTGCGCTCAAACCGTGCTTCATGATGAGTCCGTTGAGCGTAGCTCAGTACCTCACGCCTGGAGAGCTGGAGTTCGATCTCCTCATCATGGATGAGGCATCCCAGATGCGTCCGGAGGACGCGTTGGGTGCGATCGCACGCGCCAAGCAAGTGGTCGTCGTAGGTGACCCCAAACAGCTGCCGCCGACGAGCTTCTTTGATCGTCTGGAGGCTGAGGAGTCCGAGGACGAGGACGAAGAGACTGTTGTTGAGGGGAAGGAGAGCATTCTCGAATTGTTGATGCCGGCGCTCGGCCGTGTGCGCCAACTCAACTGGCATTATCGGTCGCAGCACGAGTCGCTGATCGCCTTTTCTAATTACAAGTTCTACGACGACCGGCTTTGGGTGTTCCCGTCGCCCAAACAGGATGCCACCTCCGGATCGCTCGGTATCACCTACCAGTACGTGAAAGAAGGTGAGTATTCGAAACAGACGAATCTTCCGGAAGCGCAGGAAGTGTTGCGCGGAGTGCTGCGAGAGATCCGAGGCTCTCGCGGGAGGCGTACGGTCGGCGTTGTGGCAATGAACTCGCAGCAGGCGGAGCTGTTGAGCGATGAATGGGCACGCCTGATTCGAGAGCACCCCGAGCAGGAGGCGCTGATCGACGCGTGGGCGGAGCGGAATGAGCCTTTTTTTATCAAGAACCTGGAGAACGTGCAGGGCGATGAGCGGGATGTGATATTCATCTCTCTGACCTATGGAAAGGATCGCAACGGTCACGTGTTCCAGCGGTTTGGCCCGATCAACCAGCGCAATGGCTGGCGGCGGCTCAACGTTCTGTTCACACGCGCCAAGCAGAATATGGCCGTCTATTCATCGATGCGCTCGACGGAGGTCACTCCAAGCCCTGGGAACGTTGGTGCCACTGCCTTACGCGACTTCCTGGAGTATTGCGAAAAGGGCGGAGTGCTCTCGGAACCTGTGGCCGACTCCGGTCGCGAACCGGATAGCCCGTTCGAGGTTGAAGTGGCGGAAGCCCTGAATCGGCATGGTTACGTCGCAGTTCCGCAGGTTGGTGTGGCTGGATTCTACATCGACATTGGCGTACGTCATCCAGAGTTCGGTGAGGAGTTTATCCTTGGAGTGGAGTGTGACGGGGCTACCTATCACTCCGCGAAGTCAGCCAGGGATCGGGACCACCTCAGACAGGAGATTCTGGAAGGCCTCGGTTGGCGCATACATCGCATCTGGTCCGCGGACTGGTATAACCGGCGCGATCGTGAGATACGCCGTCTTGTCGATGCCGTTAATAGCAGCTACGCCAAAGCGGCCGAGGCGCTTGAGAAGCGCGAACAGGTGCCGTCGCGTACTATTGATATTGGTGTGAAAGGGGCCGGCGAAGACGCGCAGGTCCAAGAACCAGCACCAACTCATGATGCGCTCCGGGAAAAGGGTGCTGCGATTGAACAGGCCGAGGCGGGTGAGCTCGAAGAGAGCTTGCGTCGCTTGCGAAAGACCATCGACGACGATTTTCCGGACGTTCCCGAGGACCGCAAATTGCTGCGTGAAGACATCATCCGTTTGCTGGTGGAGCATCAGCCGGTCACGCGGGAGGCGTTCGCGAAGGCTGTTCCCTTACAGCTGCGTTCGTCCATTGATCGGGATCAGGCCAGGAATTATCTCGGTACCGTTCTGAGCCTTTGTGAAGATTCCGCCGGCTAGGAGGCGCTGATTAATGCCCCTGCAGCCGGCTCCATTGTCCGCCAATGCATTGTAGGAAGGACATGGTGCCGAGCGGCCTTTTGGGTGCCCTGAGACCGCCGTTTTGGCGGCCTCAGGGGCGTTGATCGATCCTGCAGACGCACTACCCCTGCGGCAGCAGCCCCCACCGTCTTGCGCGGTACAGGTTCGCCAGGGCGAACAGGCTGTGCAGCTGCGCGGTGTTCTTCCTGAGACCCTGGTAGCGCACCTTGTGGTACCCGAAGAGGTTCTTCACCACATGGAACGGATGCTCGACGATCGAACGTAACTGCGCCTTCTGCCCGATGTGATGGTTGTAAAGGAGCTGGTAGTCCCGGAGGGTGTATTGCAGATGCGCCCCCGAGTCGAAGCGTCGGGTGCGCAGCAAGTCGGCGATCCGGCCGTTGAAGCGCTCCACCAGTCCGTTGCCGTTGGTCTGGGGACGCTTCGGCCGGATCAGACGATGCTCGATCCCGTGGTCGGCGCACAGCCGGTCGAACGGACGGCGCCCCGCGGGCTCGCGCTCCCCGGTGGCCGCAAAGCGGTCCGTGAACTCCTTGCCGTTGTCCGTGGCCACCTGCGTGACATGGAACGGCGGCCGCTCGATCAGCTTCTTCAGAAAACCGCGCGAGGACTCGTCGGCCATCTGGGGCAGGTACTTCACGTCCACGTGCACAAAGCCCGGCACGTAGTCCTTGAGCGGCTTGTGGCCCGGCTCGACGGGCTCGCCGGCCTGCTCGTGCTTGAGCGCCTGCAGGTCACTGACACCGTGGCGGCGCAGGCAGCGGTCCAGCGCCGCCCGGCTGAGGTCCGGGTTCAGAAACTCGCGCGCCACGATCAACAGGTCGTCCAGCGACAGCAGGGCGACCTCCCGGACCTGGACCACGATCGCTTCCTGTTCTGCCGTGAGCGTCGTGTGCATCTCTTCGGACGATGGGTCCGGTCTTCCACCTCGGTGCGCCGGCAGCGCCACTTGCGCACAGTCATGCGGCTGATGCTGTAGCGTCGGGCCAGTTCCGGATCGCTGACGCCCGCCGTGCCGCCTGCAGTTCCTGCCGGATCCGGGGTGTGGTGCGGTACACCGCTTGCGCCGCGTCCGTTTCTTGGGCTGGTGTATCGCACAGGACCACGGGAAGAAAAAAGTGGAGGTCATTAGCCCATATCCGATCGTCGCATGGGCGGGGCTACATGCAGGTCAAATAAGCTTCTTCTTATGCACGGTGGTACTCCGCGAGTGGTGCATAATGCATTCTGAGAGCTACTTTGACGCGAGCCATTAGAAAACCGGGAATGCTGACGATATGTGCGCCCGAATTACACTGAGTGTCAGCAACGAACAGGAAAATAATGCGTTATAAGGGGAGAAGCAGAGATTCCGAGGTGATGAGAGCACAATGTCAAGGTGGTGCTCAGGGATCCGAATTCATGGCGGTATCCGCCGAGCAGCCCAGGCCGAAACCGCCCGCGGACACTCTTCGCGACCGGTGGTTCCTGCCCCGGATTGCCCGCGGCGCGTTGCCATATCCGGGCGGCCTTTCCGTCGTCGTGACCGTCGCCGCCCTTCCGGAGCGCGGCCACGACCCAGTCATCGAGTCCCAACGCATGGCCGATCCGGGCAGCGGCATCGCCAACCCGGGCATTGTGCGTCTTCAACGGCTCGGCCTTGCGAGCCAGACGGGTGAGGTCCGTTTCGGCCTGGAGTGCGAGTTCTCCGGCTCGACGGCGCGCGTACACCCACCAGCGGGGCTCGGCATCCTCATCGTCCTCATCGTGCAGAGGGACCCACCATTGGACGGCGCCGTCCACCCATTCCGGCAGGTCCTCGGGATGCTCCCCCGCGGTTTTCTCGAACCGCAGGGCGTCTCCGTCGTCGGCGAGATCGGCAACGGGTTTACCGGCTTTTCGGGCGTCCAGAAATCCGGCTTCGGACAGTCCACCCACTTCGGCGGGCAGTACGAGCGTCCCGTAAGCGAGCGTCGCAGCCAGCCCCTGGCTGTCGGGCGTGACCTCGAACCGGCCGAAGCTGCCATCCGGCCGTACCAAGACACCCTCGAAACCGCCCGTTGTCTCCGCCATCTTCGCCAGTTCCTTGCCCGCCGCTATCGCGGGAATCCTCAGCGTTTCGCGCGGCCGGGGCGGCAGGATCGTGAGGGCGTCCTGACAGGCGCCAGGGCCCTGCTCGAGCAGCAGACCCAGATCGGCGCGCCACAGGACATGTACTTCCGCGGTTTCCGGCTCGTCGGATATGCCACGGAGGAGAGGCGCCACCGGTGGAAGCCCGATCCCGGCGCTGGTCCCTGCGAGCAGCTCGATGCGGTCGTGTTCGAGTGGTGTGAATAGCGGGGCGGGTGAGGAAGCCTCCTGAATCGACTCAATGGGAACGCCCAGGAGGTCCATCGGAGCGAGGTTGGGCAGCCTCTGGAGGAGTTCCAGTGTTCTTTCGCAGGCGGCCGCGTAGCGATGCTTCCATCCGCTGTTGTTGGCCTTGTAGTCGGTATCCTCGGGCGTGTAAACGATCGTCACGCCACTGACGGAGTGCGATCCAGCACGGTTGAGGCGGCCCAGACGCTGGATGACGGTGTCCATGGGCGCCAGATCCATGATCATGTCATCGGCATCGAGGTCGACACCCACTTCCGCGGCCGCCGTGGCCACCAGATATACCGGTTCGCCGCCAGGTGGCTCCGTGTCCGGTTCGGAAAAGCATTTCCACAGCGGGCTGTCGGTCAGGGCCTCGCGTTCGGCGCCGCGCAGCGTCCCCGTGAAAAGTCCCACGCGATCGCCGCTGTCCGTACCCAGCGCCTTGAGCAGTTCATGATGGAGGCGCTGCGCTTCCTGAGCCGAACGGGTAAACAGCAGGGTCTTGCCGGTTTCCCGTGCCAGTGCCTGGATGACCATCGTCTCCCGCCACTGGGCTTTGCCTTCCACCTTCCGGAGGTGGAACCGTTTCACGGCCCGCAGGCGCCTCCCGAGAACCGGGTCTGCTTCATCGGCGGATTCAAGCGTCGCCTCGCCCACCTCCCTTGGGGTCGCCGACACGGTCATTGCGCGGAAGCCATGACGGGTCGGGCGCTGCTGAAGCTGCTCGACCTGACGGAGGGTTTGGGCAAAGGCCGGGCTGAGGTGCGACTCGTCAAGCACGACGGTGGTGTCGACCCCGAGAAGCCCGGCGTGCAGGGCTCGGCGACTTCGGCCATCGCCGTACCCCGAAAAAAGGAGACGGGAACCGATCATGTCCACGGTGCCGACGAGGACGGCGGGCCGGGCGGGGTCAAGCCGCCACTCGCCGCTGTCCATCAGCCCGCCCCGCAGGGTGCCGATCGCGACCGGCCCCGCATCCGGGTGCCGGAAGGCCGCTTTTCCTGCCAGCCCCTCCCGTGCCTCGTTCATCTCAGCCAGAGCGTCGATCCACGTCTGTAGCTGCGCGGTCGTCTGGTCCACGATGGCGCGGCGGTCCACAACGTACACCAGACGCCGAGGCAGCGGCGCCCCGGCGGCCAATGCCAGAAGGTAGAGCGGAACGACCGACGTTTTTCCTGTGCCGGTCGGCAGTGCCAGCTCATCGGGGATCTCGCCGTCCAGCAACCGTGCGAAGCAGCGGCGTTGCCAGGGATAGGGTGAGCGCCCGGTTATCGCTTCAAAATCGTCGATTGTTACTGGCATGGGTTTGCTTCCTTTCCCCAGTCGCTACGTCAAACGTACCCGAAGGCGCATCCGTCCGAAACATTCGCAGGTTGCTCCACCACCCCTGCCGGGTGCAAACCGCGCGCGGTAACCGAGATGCATACAGCCAAGCCCCGGGGCCCATGGAAATCCCGGAAGGCAGAAGCCCCGCCGCCCCTGCCGTAAATGATTCACGGCGAGCCGGCGGCCCTCCGCTGCTGGTCCACTTCCCGATAGATCCACATATGCCTCTCAGCCCCGGGGCTACCACCTTGCTGTTGCGTCCCAGCTCCGGTCGAATGTTGTCGAGCTTCCGGCCCAGCACCCGTGAATCCTCGCCTGCGAGCGACCCAACCCGCGCAAAGCACTGATCTGATATGGTTCTTCACTGGGCCGCTGCTTGTCGAGCTTCATCGCTACACCTGAATGAAGTTGGGATGAGGGCCGCCCATTCCACGGCAGCAGCTGGTACACCGTACCCGGATTTAAGCATTATAGATATCCTTAGAATGCAGAAGATGGTTTCTGGTTTGGTCAGGCCATTTAAAGACACTCAGCACCAGACGAAACGGAGTCAGATGATGTCAGACTATGATGATGAACCTCGCTTCTCCCGAAGCGGGTCTTCCCATCCGGATGGCAAGGCCACAGAAGAAATAAAAGTAAAATTACCGGAGGAGCTCAAGACCGCAATCGCCAGTCTTGCCGCCGTTCATGGTAAAACAACGAGCGAATACGTTCGGGACCGGTTGACCCAGTTTGTTTATGGGGAGCTCCATGTTATGCGATCCCGATCCAGCCACGACTGAGCTCCTCGGTTTTCCTTATCCTCCTTTTGGGCTTGTGGTCCACCAGGTTACAAAGGCCGCCATTGCACCTAAAAAACCCGGACCTCCAAGCCCATAGGAGCCGGCACCGTCATGCAGAATTGTTACTATTAATACAACCCCTAGGCCGGCGACTGCTGACAAAATAAACCGATTGACGGCCCTCATAATCGTTCCTCGTCTCGAGCCGAAGTATGGGCGTGAAGGTCACTGGTCTCGAAATTGGCCACTCGGCCGATGCAAGGTTTCTCCGTGCAGCCACCTTCCGCTATTTGCATTGATCACAAAATCCTACCTCTGGAACCTTGCGTCCACTTGGGCGCGCCTTCAGGTAGAAATTAAGGCGTGATTGACCAGGATTTCAATGGACCCAACGGGGAGAGAATAGGGACCAAATAGGGGCTGCCTGCCTGTGCGTATCACGATGCGCGATTGTGGAGGAATGGCAGGCATAAGGAGAAAATGATGGCTGGGGAAGCGGTACAGAGAGGCTGGGCCGGTATCTCCACTCTGCGTGGATCCGGTGGACGCTGCGGCGCAACTGAGACCCTGATGTTTCCCGGATTGAAGCCGGTTTCGATCCGATGCAGAGAGCAGCTATTTTGCCCAATACTTTGGGCACTGATCGTTGCCGCCGACATGGCTTTGTGCCCTGATGGGTGATGGTTTATGAACGCGATCGGATGTCAAGCCCCTGAAATTCAGGAACCCGTTTGCTCTATTTTTATCCAGACATGGCTCGCTCAGGCTGCTGGGCGGTGCTCACCTGGGCCGGTTTCTGATGGTCGTGGCGCGGGAGCAACCAATGCCGGTTGAACCACTCTTTGAATGCCACCAGCTCACAACGCAGCTCCTCGTCAATCTCGAACCGCTGGATCCACAGCAACTGCTCCTTGAGGGTACGGATCAAACGCTCTGCGTTCCCGTTCCCCCGCGGCGAGCGCACGAAGCTTGGACTCGACTCGATTCCGAGAAACGCCAGCTCGTCCTGGAAATGGCCACTGATGTACTGCGTGCGGCGCGTTTTCGTGGATCAGAGTCAGCCTCTTGGTGACCCCTTGCCCCAAACCACCAAAATGCTCCCGAATGCCCTGATGAATCGGCTCCAGCGCCCCGTGGCGCGTGGCCGGGCGGGCAGCAGGAATACCGGCTACGTCTACCACGAAGTGATCGTTGCTCCGAAGCTGGTCGCCATCCCCTCGCCACTCAACGCCTTCCTCAACCCCCCTGTACACGTCTTTCGACAGTAATTCGCAGCCTCGTCGTTTGCCCCGGATTTGCGTCTGCTGGTTGGGCCATGAAAAGAGACTCAAAGGGACAACAAACCCCATGCGCACTCGTAGCATGTACGCTTGTTCTACGGACCCGCTGTGGAGAAGCGTAATGGATCATCAGACCCTTGGGGGCAATATGGGACGAGATACGGCAGATGGTGCAGGAAGGTCGGCCTTACGCCGAGATCAACGAGGCGATTTCCGCGAGGATGCTGCCGGGGCCACTCAAGCCGGGGAACCGAACGACCGCACGATAGCTGGCTCACCGATGGATCCCTGCGACCCGGCCCTTTCTGATCAAGCGGAGATGGGCCGCGCCTCTTCCGCCTCAACGACTCCTGGCCCAGAAGCGGCTTTAGACCCCGATTTCGTTGCGCTTACGCCTGAGGATGGCAAGGGGAAAACGACCGCGCAGTTATATGAAGAAGGGCTGCTACAGAGCCCGGGCGCACGCCAATACGGGTATGCGGCCAAAATTGGGGTGCTTCCCGGCTTTGTCGAAGGGGACCCAGAAGCCTGGCGGCTCGTAATGGAGGGACGGTCGGAGTGGGATCCTCGTGAAGAAGGAAACGGACATGAAACCTGATGGCGCCTTTCCCGCTGAAACCGCGGATCACGGACCCCAGACAGTCCGCGGCCCACGCGCCGCATGGCCATGGGGGCTGCTTCTCTGGACTATCCTGTTGATGGTTCCTTGGGTATCTGCCACAGCCGATCCCAGTCCGGGCCTCCCGCTCTACGAGCTGGCGGGCGAAGTGTCATTCCCGTTTCCGACCGAACCGAATCGGCTGGCCGATGTTTCCGAACATGGATCTCGGTTGGCAGTCTACCAATACAAAGACGAACGCTTTTCGATCGGCTACACGGCCACAGTCATGCTATCCCCCAACCCCGAGTGGATGGACGGTGATCCAGACGAATGGCTCTCAGACTACCTGTATGAAAGCCTCAAAGCTATGGATGGACGACTCCTTGATCAAGGGACACTCTCAATTCAGGGACGGCCCGCTCGCTACTTCACCGCTACGATGGGAGTCGTCGACCACGTGGCCTCGAGCCACACCGTCGCGGTTTTCGATCAAGGACGAATACACACTTGGGCACTTCAAGAAGTTCCGAGTATATCGGGACGCACAGGACAGGAGATTTTTGCCGCCAACCGTGATCAGCTACGTTTACCCGCTGAACCAGCGTTCCAAGGCCGATCAGGATCGTTTTTTCCACCACCGTTCTCTTCATTGCAGCTACCCACCGACGAAGAACATTACGAATCACTCGGCAGTGTTCGATTTCCATTTCCTGGAAAGCCCGAGATTGAGGCTCTTACTTTAGCGGAGGGTCAGGCGACCGCTGCGCAGTACGTTGAACCAAAGTCCGGCCGTGTCTACATGGGAATTCGATATGAAGGCTTGCCCAGTGTCCACGATCCCGTGGAAACCCTTTTGAGAGGAGCCCAGCAAGGCCAGCCGACGAGATCGGAAGGGGTGATTGATCTCGGAGATACCGTGGCGCGGTACGTGGTCTTCCCCAACCAATCCCCTTCGCGGGGTGGAACCTATACCTTGGCCTTTAAGCTCAATGGCGACGTGTACCAATGGTCACTTATGGGCCGCATGCAGGAAAGACACCCGGAATTGCGAGCGGAGTTCTTCGAAATGGCAAAGCAAATTCGAATCCGTTAACGGAATCGAACCATTGGACGGATGCAAGTACCTGGAGCGATTCAACCGTTTCCCAAGAGCCCCCAGCGATCTGTCCATCCGACACAGCAACGAATGAACCGGTCGCCGTTGTAGCCGAATGACTTTCAAAGATCCTTATATCGAACTCGAAGCGGTAGCGCAGTTGCACTACGGCCAATGGTCGCATGAAACGGAGAGGACAACACTCGGTGAGCTTCGAGCACTGAGCGGCTCTAACCCTATAAGAGTCAGTGACAATGCTCGTGGACCACTAGGAAGACTCTGGAACCCAGAAGCGTATGACAGCGAGTGGCCGGTGCTGATCGTGGGCGGTGTCTTCGTAGAAGACACATTCGTACCCCGTTTTGACATGCACTTCAAATGGGCACGCAGCCCCGCGCAGGTAGCGTATGAACACGTGGAGAATATCGATTGGATGCAGCGCGCGCCCCGCAATGGCGCCGGGTGCCAAGCCTACCGCAGGGCTATCTTTATAGAGTCGGCTGGTTATCCGCAATTCGTGGCCTTCGATCTTTCCTTTGAGGCTCGAATCCTGCAATACATGCCTACCCTTTGTGAAAGAAGCGGTCATAATTGGAAAGATTTAGGGAGCCTGAGTACACCTCAAACACTTTTGGATGGAGCAATCGCGGCATGCACTTTTTGCGGGTCGATTCTAATCGGCGAGGGATGGCACGAGGCCGGATGGGAACGACGCTGGATCCACGAGCCAACCTTCGAGTCTCTTCGATGGGCCGCGCTGCAACAGCCGCTCAGGGTGGATCTTCCGGAGGATTCAAGTGAGGGACGGCCGCATGGACAGAGATTTGCCCAATGGTTACGTAATCGAGGGCATCATGCGGAAACACGGGCCTGGCAAGCCCGTGCCTATGTGCACATGCTCCACCACAGGGATATCGATCACCGCGTTTCTTCTCTTGCGGCGTCTACGCTAGATTCGTTATGGCAATCATTCTCCTTGGAGGCGTCTATCTCCCACAAAACATCGAACTGGCGAGGTTTAATCTAATGAAGCAACCTTCCAACAAAGACGACTTTGCCACTAACGCCTACATAGCATTTGGGTTTCTCGCTCTCATCTCGCACCTGGGTGCAGCGATGACGGTTGGCGGGTGGCTGGGAACGTGGCTTGCCATATTGGGTGTGACCACACTCATGATAATGCAGGACGCAGCAACCAGGATCAAATCCGACGAATGAGAAGAGACCCAGTAAAGCGACCATCACTTGAACGAAGACGTCGATGGGGGCGGCTTTAAGAATAGTTGACTAAAAAGTATTATATGGGGGAGCAGAGGCTTTAAGGGGGGGGCATGCCTGCCGGATATCAAGGTCGGCGGGTGCAATAAATAAGTTTATCCAAAGGCTATCAAGTTTGGCCGATTCGGCATGTGGTTGGATGTTGTCTAAGATTGTGTCAGGGGGTCAGACGGGTGTGGACCGCGCTGCTCTTGATGTTGCGCGTGACCTCGGTGTGCCCTGTGGTGGTTGGTGTCCTGCGGATCGATGTGCTGAAGATGGCGTTATTCCGGAACGATACCCTGTTGATCCACTAGCAACGGGAGGGCGTCACAAGCGTACTGAGTGGAACGTGCGCGATTCTGACGGCACACTGATTCTTACCATTGGGGCACTGACGGGCGGCAGTCTGCTGACCCGCAATCTCGCTCGTAAGCACAAAAAACCTTATCTCATTGTTGACCTGGATTCATCGTTTGGTTCTCCTGAGATCGGCCTCTGGGTCGCGAGCGAGTGTATTGAAACGCTGAACGTCGCCGGTCCGTCAGAATCCACGTGCCCGGGTATTGAGGCGCGGGCATACCGGTTTCTGCACCATTTGGTGTCGTGGAGGATCGCTGCTTCTTCCTGTTCACGTGAGTGGTGAGGAATTCTATTCGGGAAAACCCGGAGCTTAGGTGTCAGGTCTCGCCTGATTGCATACCGCGAGAGAAGGTCCCCTGTTTCATGCCCGGGAGTGGATGAGTATTGTGCCCGATGAGCGAACGGGAGGCTGACCGCATGGCGAGTACGATCCATTCCAACGCCCGCACCACACCCCGGATCCGGCAGGAACTGCCGGAGGCGCCGGCCGGCGTCAGCGACCCGGAACTGGCCCGGCGCTACGGCATCAGTCGCATGACGGTGCGCAAGTGGCGCCGCCGGCGCACCGAGGTGGAAGACCGGACCCATCGTCCGAAGACGATGCACACGAGGCTCACGGCGGAACAGGAAACGATGGGGAAACGTGTAAAGGTTTGATTGTGAATGTCTAGATGTCGGGTCCCGGCTGATTGTATACACATTTACGAAATAAATCGGGGCGTTCCTGTTGCCAGGCCTTGAGTGTCTCAACCGGCGTTCGGTGCCCCAGCGCCTTCTGCCCGATCTGATGGTTGTACAGGCGCTGGTAGTCCTGGAGGGTGTCCTTCAGATGCTCTCCCGAGCCGAAGCGCCGGGTCCGCAGCAAGTCGGCGATGCGGCCGTTGAAGCGCTCCACCATCCCGTTGGTCTGCGGCCGTTTCGGCCGGATCAGACGATGCTCGATCCCGTGGTCGGCGCACAGCCGGTCGAACGG
>NZ_KB906187.1:0-15389 GCF_000381205.1 Thioalkalivibrio sp. ALE11
CAACGCCGCCGTCAGCGTCGTCTTCCCGTGGTCCACATGACCAATCGTCCCCACATTCACGTGCGGCTTCTTGCGTTCGAACTTTTCCTTGGACACAGCTAAGACCTCTTAAATCGTTCTCTACGGAATGGCGGTATCAGGACGCCTTGCGGGCCACGGCGTCGGCGATCTGGGCCGGCGCCTCCGAGTATTTCTCGAATTCCATCGAATACGTCGCGCGGCCCTGGGTCAGCGAGCGGAGCTGGGTCGAGTACCCGAACATTTCCGACAGCGGAACTTCCGCATGCAGGAGCTTCTGGCCGGCAACGTCTTCCATGCCGCGCACCAGGCCCCGACGGCCGTTAAGGTCGCCCATCACGTCACCCATGTACTCCTCGGGGGTCTCCACCTCGACCTTCATCATCGGCTCGAGCAGCACCGCCCCGGCGCGCAGGGCCCCATCCTTGAAGGCCATGGAGGCCGCGACCTTGAAGGCGTTCTCGTTCGAGTCGACATCGTGGTAGGAGCCGTCGAAGAGACTCACCTTGACATCCTCGATGGGGTAGCCAGCGAGCACGCCATTACGCATCTGCTCTTCGATACCCTTCTGCACCGCCGGCACGTAATCCTTCGGAACCACGCCACCGACAATCTCGTTCTTGAATTCGAAGCCGACGCCCGGCTCCTGCGGCTCGATCCGCAGCCAGACGTGACCATACTGACCACGCCCGCCGGACTGCTTGACGAACTTGCCTTCCTGTTCGATCGACTTGGTGATGGTCTCGCGGTACGCGACCTGCGGCTGCCCCACGTTGGCCTCGACCTTGAATTCCCGCTTCAGACGATCGACCAGCACCTCGAGATGCAGCTCGCCCATGCCCGAAATGATGGTTTGACCGGACTCTTCGTCCGTCCGCACCTGGAACGAGGGGTCTTCCTGCGCCAGCTTGTTCAGCGCCATGCCCATCTTTTCCTGGTCGGTCTTCGTCTTCGGCTCGACCGCGATGGAGATCACCGGATCCGGGAACTCCATGCGCTCCAGCTCGACCGGATCATCGGGCGAGCAAAGCGTGGTCCCGGTGTAGAGATCCTTCAGGCCGACCACCGCACCGATGTCACCGGCACGCAGCTCCGGAATCTCCTCGCGGCTGTTCGAATGCATCTGCAGAATGCGCCCGATACGTTCGCGACGGTTGTTCTGGGTGTTCAGCACCGTGTCACCGGCCTTCACCACCCCCGAGTAGACGCGAACGAACGTCAGGCTCCCGACGTAGGGATCGCTCATCAGCTTGAAGGCCAGACCCGCGAACGGTTCTTCATCGGTCGCCTTCTTTTCGATCGGCTCTTCCGTGCCGGCCTTGACTCCCTTGATCGCCTTCACTTCTTCCGGCGACGGCAGGTATTCAACCACGGCATCCAGCATCGCCTGGACACCCTTGTTCTTGAACGCGGAGCCGCACATCATCGGCACGATCTCGAGGTCCAGCGTACGCTTGCGCAGCGCGGCCTTGATGTCTTCCTCGCTCAGCTCGCCCTCGCCGAGGTATTTCTCCATCAGCTCTTCCGAGGCCTCGGCGGCGGATTCGACCAGGTTCTCGCGCCACTTCTCGGCGTCGGCCTTCAGCTCCTCCGGAATCTCGCCGTAATCGAAGCTGATGCCATAGTTGTCGTCATGCCAGTGGATCGCCTGCATCTTCACCAGGTCGATCACTCCCGCGAAGGCGTCTTCCGAACCGATCGGGATCTGGATCGGCACGGGATTGGCCTTCAGGCGCTCGCGCATCTGATTGTAGACGCGTTCGTAGTCGGCGCCGGCGCGGTCCATCTTGTTGACGAACGCGATCCGCGGCACTTCGTACTTGGTGGCCTGGCGCCACACCGTTTCCGACTGTGGCTGCACGCCGCCGACGGCGCAATACACCATGCAGGCACCGTCCAGCACACGCATGGACCGCTCAACCTCGATCGTGAAGTCCACGTGCCCCGGCGTATCGATGATATTGATGCGGTGTTCGGGGAACTGCTTGGCCATGCCGGACCAGAACGAGGTCGTCGCCGCGGAGGTAATGGTGATCCCGCGTTCCTGCTCCTGATCCATCCAGTCCATCACGGCGGCGCCGTCATGCACCTCACCGATCTTGTGCGACAGGCCGGTGTAGAACAGGATGCGCTCGGTCGTCGTAGTCTTGCCGGCGTCGATATGCGCGCTGATGCCGATATTGCGATAGCGCTTGATGGGGGTCTTGCGTGCCACTGAGGTGCCTCTTCGTTCTTACCAGCGGAAGTGCGCGAATGCCTTGTTGGCATCCGCCATCCGGTGAGTGTCTTCGCGCTTCTTGACGGCGGAACCCTTGCTGTCGGCCGCATCCATCAGCTCGCCGGCCAGCTTCATGGCCATGGTGCGTTCCCCGCGCTTGCGCGCTGCCTCGACCACCCAGCGCATTGCCAGCGCGTCCTGACGAACCGCCCGCACCTCGACGGGAACCTGGTAGGTGGCACCGCCAACCCGGCGGCCCTTCACCTCGACCCGCGGCCGCACGTTGTCGAGCGCACGCTCAAGCGCGCCCAGGCCGTCACCCTGCTTGGACTCGATCTGGTCCAGCGCGCCATAGACGACTCGCTCGGCGACGGACTTCTTGCCATCCCGCATGACGGTATTGATGAACTTCGCCAGACGATCGCTCCCGAATTTCGGATCGGGGAGGATGTGACGCTTGGGTGCGGCTGCTCTTCTCGACATTGTTTCAGTTCCCGGACTTGAACACGGTTAGGATTTCTTCGGACGCTTGGTCCCGTACTTGGAACGACCCTTCGCGCGCTTCTGCACGCCCTGGGTGTCCAGGCTTCCGCGGACCGTGTGATAGCGCACACCCGGGAGGTCCTTCACACGACCACCACGAATCAGGACCACCGAATGCTCCTGAAGGTTGTGCCCTTCGCCACCGATATAGGAGCTGACCTCGTAACCATTGGTCAGCCGCACGCGCGCAACCTTGCGCAGCGCCGAGTTCGGCTTCTTGGGCGTGGTGGTGTAGACACGGGTGCATACACCGCGCTTCTGCGGCGAACCCTGAAGCGCCGGCACGTCGCTCTTCTCGACCGGCCGCTTGCGCGGCTTTCGTACCAACTGGTTGATCGTGGCCATGAAACCCTTTCTCCTAGCCTAAAAATAACGACAGGCCGGTGCCGAGACCGGCCTGTCGAGGGAGCGGAAGTTTAATGCGCGCCCTCTTGACTGTCAACTCGATTCCGCCTCACTCCGCGGAATCACCCGATGTTCCACTGTCGCCGCCGGGGTCGCTCTCCGGCCCGGCCGACGGCACTTCGGCCGGCTCGGCCGCCGGTGGTGTGCTCTCGCCCACCGTTTCGAACTCGGGCATCTCCAGAGCCCGCCTGCGCCGGCGTTCCTTGTGATAGGCCAGCCCGGTCCCCGCGGGGATCAGGCGACCCACGATCACGTTCTCCTTGAGCCCGCGAAGGTCGTCCCGCGCTCCGCGCGTCGACGCCTCGGTCAGCACCCGCGTGGTCTCCTGGAAGGAGGCCGCGGAGATGAACGATTCCGTCACCAGCGAGGCCTTGGTAATCCCCAGGAGCACGCGTTCGTAGGTCGCCGGCTGCTGATCGCCGGACAGCTTCTCGTTCTCCTCGAGGACACGAGTGCGATCCACCTGGTCACCGGACAGGAACCGGGTGTCGCCCGGATCCAGGATGTTGACCTTGCGCAGCATCTGGCGGACGACGACTTCGATGTGCTTGTCGTTGATCTTTACGCCCTGCAGACGATATACGTCCTGGATCTCCTGCACCTGATATTCCGCGAGTGCGGTGACGCCCCGCAGGCGGAGGATATCGTGCGGGTCCAGTTCGCCATCGACGATCACTTCGCCCTGCTCGACACGTTCGCCCTCGAACACATTAACGGTCCGCTGCTTGGCAATCAGCATCTCGTGGGCGTCGCCCCGGTCCGGCGTGATGATGAGGCGCTGCTTGCCCTTGGTCTCCTTGCCAAACGAAACCGTACCGGACAGCTCCGCCAGGATCGCCGGCTCCTTGGGCTTGCGCGCCTCGAACAGATCGGCGACGCGCGGCAGACCGCCGGTGATGTCACGGGTCTTCGAAGACTCCTGCGGCAGCCGCGCAATGACGTCACCCACTTCGACCCGCGCATTGTCTTCCAGGTTGAAGATCGCGTTGGCCGGCAGCATGTACTGCGCGGGCATGTCCGTCCCCGGGATGTAGACCTCGTTCCCGGCGTCATCCAGCAGCTTGACCGTGGGCCGCAGATCCTTGCCCGCGGAACTCCGGCTCTTGGGATCGAGGACCACGTTGGAGGACAGGCCGGTGAACTCGTCCGTCTCCTTCGTCACCGTCACGTTTTCGATGAAGTCCGCGAGCTTCACGGTACCCGCCACTTCGGTCACGATCGGGTGGGTATGCGGATCCCAGGTGGCGATTTCCTGACCGGCTTCGACCGCATCGCCCTCGTGGACCATGATCGTCGCGCCATAGGGAACCTTGTAGCGCTCGCGCTCGCGACCGGATTCGTCGACCACACCCAGTTCGCCGGAACGCGACACCGCCACCAGGTTGCCGGACTTGTGCTCCACGGTCTTGATGTTGTGGAGACGAATGTGGCCGGCATTCTTGACCTGGATCGCACTGACCGTGACGGCGCGGGACGCAGCACCCCCGATGTGGAACGTACGCATGGTCAGCTGGGTTCCGGGCTCTCCGATCGACTGGGCCGCGATGACCCCCACCGATTCACCCGAGTTAACCTCGTGGCCGCGCGCCAGATCGCGCCCGTAGCATTTGGCGCAGATACCCTGGCGGGTCTCGCAAGTGATCGCCGACCGAACCAGGACCTCGTCGACGCCCGCGGCGTCGAGCTGATCCACCATCGCCTCGTCGAGCAGGGTGTCCTTCGGCACCAGCACCTCGTCCGTGCCCGGGCGCAGGATGTCCACCGCCACCGTGCGACCAAGCACGCGGTCGCGCAGCGGTTCGACCACATCGCCGCCCTCGATGATCGGCTTCATCAAGAGGCCCTGTTCGGTACCGCAGTCGGGCTCGGTCACCACCACGTCCTGCGACACGTCCACCAGGCGACGCGTCAGGTATCCCGAGTTGGCCGTCTTCAGCGCGGTATCCGCCAGGCCCTTGCGGGCGCCGTGGGTCGAGATGAAGTACTGCAGGACGTTGAGACCCTCGCGGAAGTTCGCGGTGATCGGTGTCTCGATGATGGACCCGTCCGGCTTCGCCATCAGCCCGCGCATGCCCGCCAGCTGGCGAATCTGCGCCGCGGATCCGCGCGCCCCGGAGTCGGCCATCATGAAGATCGAGTTGAACGCACGCTGCTCGACCACTTCGCCGTCGCGATTCGTCACCTCTTCCTTGCCGAGGTGCTCCATCATCGACTTCGCCACCTGGTCATTACAGTGCGCCCAGATGTCCACGACCTTGTTGTAGCGCTCGCCCTTGGTGACCAGGCCCGAGGCGTACTGCTCCTCGATCTCCTTCACCTGCTCCTCGGCATTCTCCAGGATCGGCTGCTTTTCCTCCGGAATGACCATGTCATCCGCGCAGAAAGACACGCCGGCACGGGTCGAGTAGTAGAAACCGGCATACATCAGCTGGTCCGCGAACACCACGGTGTCCTTGAGGCCCAGGCGGCGGTAGCAGGCATTGATCAGGTGCGAGATGCTCTTCTTGTCCAGCTCCTGATCGATCAGCTCGAAGGGCAGTCCGCGGGGCATGACCCGCGACAGGATCGCCCGCCCGACCGTGGTTTCCAGACGCACGCGCGGACGCTCGCCCTCGCTCTCGGCATGTTCGGCGTGCGGATCCTCCATGCGCACGGTGACGCGCGCATGCAGATCGACCTTGCCGTTCTCGTAGGCGCGATGCACCTCGTCCACGTCCGCGAACACCATGCCCTCGCCCCGGGCATTGACCTTCTCCCGCGACAGGTAATAAAGGCCGAGCACGATGTCCTGCGACGGCACGATAATGGGCTCGCCATTGGCTGGGGACAGAACGTTGTTGGAGGACAGCATCAACGTGCGCGCCTCCAGCTGGGCCTCCAGCGACAGCGGCACGTGCACGGCCATCTGGTCACCGTCGAAGTCGGCGTTGAACGCGGCACAGACCAGCGGATGCAGCTGGATCGCCTTGCCCTCGATCAGCACCGGTTCGAAGGCCTGGATGCCCAGGCGGTGCAGGGTCGGGGCGCGGTTCAGCATCACCGGGTGCTCGCGGATCACCTCTTCGAGGATGTCCCAGACCTCGGGGCCTTCCTTCTCCACGGCCTTCTTGGCGGCCTTGATGGTGGTCGCCAGGCCACGGCGCTGCAGCTTGCCGAAGATGAACGGCTTGAACAGTTCCAGCGCCATGCGCTTGGGCAGGCCGCACTGGTGCAGGCGCAGGGTCGGGCCGACCACGATCACGGAGCGGCCGGAGTAGTCGACGCGCTTGCCCAGCAGGTTCTGGCGGAAGCGACCCTGCTTGCCCTTGATCATGTCGGCCAGAGACTTCAGCGGGCGCTTGTTGGTGCCGGTGATCGCACGGCCGCGACGGCCGTTGTCCAGCAGAGCGTCGACCGATTCCTGCAGCATGCGCTTTTCGTTGCGCACGATGATGTCCGGGGCATTCAGCTCCAGCAGACGGCGCAGACGGTTGTTGCGATTGATCACCCGGCGGTACAGGTCGTTCAGGTCGGAGGTCGCGAAGCGACCCCCATCCAGCGGCACCAGCGGACGCAGGTCCGGCGGCAGCACCGGCAGCACGTCCATGATCATCCATTCCGGCTTGTTGCCGGATTCGAGGAACGACTCGATCAGCTTCAGGCGCTTGCCGAGCCGCTTGATCTTGGTTTCGGACCCCGTCTCCGACAGTTCCTGACGCATGCGCGCGGCCTCGGACTGCAGGTCCAGTTCCTTCAGAAGGCTCAGTACCGCCTCCGCGCCCATCATCGCGGTGAAGTCGTCACCGTGCTCTTCCATCGCCTCGAGGTATTCCTCGTCGGTCAGGAGCTGACGCTTCTCCAGGGTCGTGAAGCCCGGGTCCGTCACGATGAAGGACTCGAAGTACAGCACCTTCTCGATGTCCTTCAGAGTCATGTCCAGCAGCAGGCCGATGCGCGACGGCAGGCTCTTCAGGTACCAGATATGCGCCACCGGGGACGCCAGATCGATGTGCCCCATGCGCTCGCGGCGCACCTTGGTCTGGGTCACCTCGACGCCACACTTCTCGCACACCACGCCCCGGTGCTTCAGGCGCTTGTACTTGCCGCACAGGCACTCGTAATCCTTCACCGGGCCGAAGATCTTGGCACAGAACAGCCCGTCCCGCTCCGGCTTGAAGGTCCGGTAGTTGATCGTCTCCGGCTTTTTCACTTCGCCGAACGACCAGGAGCGCACCTGGTCGGAGGACGCCAGGCCAATCCGGATGGCGTCAAACTCTTCCGGCTGGGTCTGCTGCTTGAACAGATTCAGGAGGTCTTTCATTCACTTGCCTCACAGCTAGTTTTCGAGGGGCGCACGGCGCCCCTTCGGATCACGTTGCGAACGGAGCGGGTCAGTCCTGCTCGAGCTCGATGTTGATGCCCAGCGCCTTGATTTCCTTCATCAGCACGTTGAAGGACTCGGGCACATTGGCTTCCATCTGGTGCTCGCCGTCGACGATGTTCTTGTACATCTTGTTGCGGCCCTGCACGTCGTCCGCCTTCACCGTCAGCATTTCCTGCAGGGTGTAGGCAGCGCCGTAGGCCTCCAGCGCCCAGACCTCCATCTCGCCGAAGCGCTGGCCACCGAACTGCGCCTTGCCGCCCAGCGGCTGCTGGGTCACCAGCGAATACGGGCCGGTGGAGCGCGCGTGCATCTTGTCGTCGACCAGGTGGTTGAGCTTCAGCATATGCATGTAGCCCACCGTCACCGGGCGATCGAAGGCCTCCCCGGTCCGGCCGTCGTACAGCGTCGCCTGCCCCGTCTCGGGCAGATCGGCGAGCCGCAGCATCTCCTTGATCTCGTCCTCGGCCGCACCGTCGAACACCGGGGTCGCCATCGGCACGCCGCCCCGCAGGTTCCGGCACAGGGTCAGGATCTCGCTGTCCGAGAGCTCGTCCAGGTTGACCTTGCGATCACGGTGGTTGTAGATGCGGTCCAGGAACTCGCGGAGCTTCGCGATCTCGGATTGCGCCTCGAGCATGCGGTTGATCTTGTCGCCCAGCCCCCTCGCGGCCCAGCCAAGATGGACCTCGAGCACCTGACCGACGTTCATCCGCGAAGGCACGCCCAGCGGGTTCAGGACCACGTCCACCGGCGTCCCGTCATCCAGGAACGGCATGTCTTCTTCCGGCACGATCATCGAGATCACGCCCTTGTTCCCGTGCCGACCGGCCATCTTGTCGCCCGGCTGCAGACGACGTTTCACGGCCACGTAGACCTTGACCATCTTCTGCACGCCCGGCGGCAGATCGTCCCCCGCGGCCAGCTTCGCCTTCTGGTGCTCGACCTTTTCGTCAAACGCCGTTTTCTGGTCCTTGAGCTGACGCCCGAGGTCCTCCAGCTGGGCATTCACGTCGTCATCCTGCAGGCGGATCTCGAACCACTGGTCACGCGACAGGCCCTGCAGGTATTTCTTCGTCACCCTGGAGCCGTCTCCCAACCCATCGGGCCCGCCTGCGGCGGTCTTGTTGACCAGGAGCTTCTCCATCCGCGCAAAGATGTCGTCCTCGTAGATCCGCAGCTGATCCCGCAGGTCCTTGCGCACCGCGGCCATGTCGTCTTCTTCGATCGACTTGGCCCGGGCGTCCTTCTCGACGCCGTCCCGCGTGAACACTCGAACGTCAATGACCGTTCCCTCGACGCCCGACGGGACGCGCAGGGACGTATCCTTCACGTCCGACGCCTTCTCGCCGAAGATCGCACGCAGCAGTTTCTCTTCCGGCGTCAGCTGGGTCTCGCCCTTGGGCGTCACCTTCCCGACCAGGATGTCGCCCGGCTTCACCTCGGCACCCACGTACACCACCCCGGACTCGTCCAGCTTGGACAGCAGCGACTCGGAGACATTGGGGATGTCCGCCGTCACCTCTTCCTGCCCGAGCTTGGTGTCACGCGCGGTGCAGTTGAGCTCCTCGATGTGAATGGTGGTATAGCGATCCTCGTGAACCGCACGCTCCGAGATCAGGATCGAGTCCTCGAAGTTGTAGCCGTTCCAGGGCATGAAGGCGACCATCATGTTCTGGCCCAGCGCCAGGTCGCCCATGTCGGTGGAGGAACCGTCGGCCAGCACATCGCCGCGCGCAATTTCGTCACCAACGGCCACCAGCGGACGCTGGTTGATCGCGGTGTTCTGGTTCGAGCGCGAATACTTGGTCAGATTGTAGATATCCACGCCGGGTTCGCCCGGCTGGGTCTCGTCGTCATTGACCCGCACGACCACACGACCGGCGTCCGCGGAATCCACGGTGCCGCCGCGACGGGCGACAATCGCCGAGCCGGAGTCGATGGCGACGGTACGTTCGATACCGGTCCCGACCAGCGGCTTGTCCGAGCGCAGGCACGGAACCGCCTGGCGCTGCATGTTGGCGCCCATCAGCGCGCGGTTCGCGTCGTCATGCTCCAGGAACGGCAACAGCGCGGCCGCCACCGACACGATCTGCTTCGGCGAGATATCCATGTACTGGATCTTGTCCGGCGAGGAGATCGTGAACTCTTCCTGGTGCCGACAGGACACCAGGTCATCGGTCAGGCGACCGTCCTCGTCCATGGCCGCGTTCGCCTGCGCGATGACGTACTGGCTTTCCTCGATGGCCGAGAGATAGGCGATCTCGGCGGTCACCCGCCCGTCCTCGACCTTGCGATACGGCGTCTCGAGGAAGCCGTAACGGTTGGTCCGCGCATACACCGCCAGCGAGTTGATCAGACCGATGTTCGGACCTTCCGGCGTCTCGATCGGGCACACCCGCCCGTAATGCGTGGGATGCACGTCCCGCACTTCAAAGCCCGCGCGTTCGCGCGTCAGGCCACCCGGACCCAGCGCGGAGATCCGGCGCTTGTGGGTCACCTCGGACAGCGGGTTGTTCTGGTCCATGAACTGCGAGAGCTGGCTGGAGCCGAAGAATTCCTTGATCGCGGCCGCCACCGGCTTGGCGTTGATCAGCTCCTGCGGCATCAGCCCCTCGCTCTCCGCGACGGTCAGGCGTTCCTTGACCGCGCGCTCGACGCGGACCAGCCCCAGGCGGAACTGATTCTCGGCCATTTCGCCCACCGAGCGGATGCGACGATTGCCAAGGTGGTCGATGTCGTCGGTACGGCCGTTGCCGTTGCGCAGATCGATCAGGACCTTGAGCACATCGAGGATGTCGTCCGTGGACAGCACCCCCTCGCCTTCGTCGGTATCACGGCCGACGCGGCGATTGAACTTCATGCGGCCGACGGCCGAAAGATCGTAGCGGTCTTCCGAGAAGAACAGGTTGGCGAACAGATTCTCCGCGGCATCCTTGGTCGGCGGCTCGCCCGGACGCATCACGCGGTAGATCTCGACCTGGGCTTCCAGCTGGGTGCGTGTCGGATCCAGCCGCAGCGTGTCCGACATGTACGGCCCGTGGTCGTACTCGTTGGTGTAGATCGTGTCGAACTGATGGATGCCTTCAGCGCGCAGACGGTCCAGCAGGTCCTGGGTCAGCGCGTCGTTGGCATTGCCGATCACCTCGCCGGTCGACGGGTCCATGATCGTGCGCGCCAGAACGCGGCCCACCAGATACTCGTCCGGGACGCGCAGGGTGCGGATCCCCGCCTTTTCGATCTCCCGGATGTGACGCGGGGTAATGCGTCGACCCGCCTCCACGATCAACTGGTCACCGTCCCGGATATCCACCACGGCCGTCTCGCCGCGCAGGCGCTCGGGGATCAGGTCCAGCTCACCGCCGGTTTCATCAAGCGTGAGCTGATTGAAATCAAAGAACGTCTCCAGGATCTGCTCGGTGTCCATCCCCAGCGCACGCAGCAGGATGGACGCCGGCAGCTTCCGGCGACGGTCAATACGGACATACACCCCGTCCTTGGCGTCGAACTCGAAATCGAGCCACGAACCGCGATACGGGATGATGCGTGCGTTGTACAGCAGCTTCTGCGAGCTACCCTGGGTCTTGCCCTTGTCGGAGTCGAAGAACACCCCGGGCGAACGGTGCAGCTGGGAAACGATCACCCGCTCGGTACCGTTGATCACGAAGGTGCCGTTCTCGGTCATCAGGGGCAGCTCGCCCATGTAGACCTCCTGCTCCTTCACCTCCTTCACCACGGTGGAGCCGGCAGGCGCATCCTTGTCGTGAATCACCAGCCGCAGCAGCACACGCAGCGGGGCCGCATAGGTCACGCCGCGGATCTGGCATTCCTTGACGTCGAAGACCGGCTCGCCGAGCCGATAGCTGACATACTCCAGCTGAACGTGACCGGAATAACTGACAATGGGAAATACCGACTGAAACGCCGCGTGCAGACCGAGTCCTTCGCGACTGTCCGCACCCCGGTCCTCCTGGAGGAAATTGCGGTAGGAGGTGAGCTGGGTCTCCAGCAGATACGGAACGTCCAGGATCTGGGGACGCTTCCCGAAATCCTTGCGGATGCGTTTCTTTTCGGTATAACTGAGGGCCATGGAATACCTCGGGGGCTAGCAGAACAACGCGCAATAAATCCGCGCCACCACGGGCGGAAGCTGACGGCCTCGCAGCCGCCAGCTCCGCATGCCCGTGACGGACACGTCTGACAACGGGCGTAACGCCCTTGTTACTTCAGCTCGACGGACGCGCCGGCTTCTTCCAGCTCCGCCTTCATCTTCTCGGCTTCTTCCTTGGCCGCGCCTTCCTTCACGGTGGCGGGCACGCCTTCGACCATCTCCTTGGCCTCCTTCAGGCCCAGGCCGGTCAGGCCGCGCACGACCTTGATGACGCCAACCTTGTTGTCGCCGAAGCCGGACATGACGACGTCGAACTCGTCCTTCTCGGCTTCACCGCCGCCACCTTCACCATCGCCGGCGGCGGCCGGGGCTGCGGCCACGGCAGCAGCCGCGGTCACGCCGAACTTCTCTTCCATCTCGCCAATCAGGTCCACGATTTCGAGGACCGTCATGTTGCCGATGGCTTCCAGGATATCTTCTTTCGAAACGGCCATTAGTAGGTTCTCCCTGCGGGGCTGCCCGCATTCAGAAATGTGCAAGCGAATAGGATTCCAGGAACCGGGATCAGGCTGCCTGCTTCTGATCGCGGATCGCTGCAACGGTACGCACCAGTTTGCCGGGCACCTCGTTGACGGTGCGGGCGAACTTGTCGAGCGGTGCGCGCATCGTGGCCATCAGCTGGCTCAGGGCCTCCTCGCGGGTCGGCAGGCTGGCGAGGCGTTCGAGATCGTTCGCCCCCATCAGTTCACCGCCGAAGGACACCATCCGTGCTTTCAGCTGATCGTTGGTCTTGGCGAAATCTCGCACCAGACGCGCGGCGGAGGATGGCTCCTCCAGGCTGAAGGCAAGAACCAACGGCCCATGCAGCTCGGGCTGCATGCACTCGAAGTCCGTGCCCGCCAGCGCACGCTTGGCGAGATTGTTCTTCACCACGCGCAGATAAACATCCTGCTCCCGAGCCTGCTTGCGCAGCTCGGTCATCTGCGCGACCGAGAGACCTCGATATTCCGCACCCACCGCGGAGTGCGCCGAGGCAGCAATCGCAGCCAGTTCCGTGACAATCTGTTTCTTGTCATCGAGATTCAAAGCCACGTTGACTCTCCTCTGTTGAGACCATCCGGAGATGGTCGTGAACCGGTCCGGAGACCAGTACTCAGGTGCTCCCGTCGCAGGCCATTCCTGAATCGGGTGACACCATCTGCGCAGGCTGGGATATTAAGCGCCGCCATGCGGCCCGCCTGCGGTCTTGGATGGCGTGCCGCTCGCGCGACAGCCGACCAAAGCATTGGATTCCGCCGAGTACGGCGGAATCAGAGATTGAGGGTGGCGCCGTCGACCTTCAGCCCGGGACCCATCGTCGTGGACACCGTGACTCCCCGCACGTACTGGCCCTTGGAGGTCGCCGGCTTCATCTTGATCAGATCCTGCAGCAGCGCGTTCAGGTTGTCCTTCAGGGCATCCGCCTCGAAGTCGGCCGCGCCGATCGTGCAGTGGACGATGCCGCCCTTGTCCGTGCGGTAGCGCACCTGCCCACCCTTGGCATTGTTCACCGCCGTGGCCACATCCGGCGTCACGGTACCGACCTTGGGGTTGGGCATCAGACCGCGCGGACCGAGGATCTGGCCCAGCTGACCCACCACGCGCATCGCATCCGGGGAGGCGATCACCACGTCGAAATCCAGCTGACCGGCCTTGACCTGTTCGGCAAGATCATCCATTCCGACCACGTCCGCGCCGGCCTCTTTGGCGGCATCCGCGTTATCGCCCTGGGTGAACACCGCCACGCGAACGGTCTTGCCGTTGCCGTGCGGGAGGACCGTGGAGCCGCGCACGACCTGATCGGATTTCCGCGGATCCACGCCCAGATTCACGGCGACGTCGACGGACTCGCGGAATTTTGCGGTGGCCAGCTCGCGCAGAAGGGAGAAGGCCTCATCGGCGGGATACGCACGAGTCGGCTCCACCTTCTCGCGGATCGTCTGCATGCGTTTGCTCAGCTTCGCCATCTCAGAGACCCTCCACATCGATGCCCATACTGCGGGCGCTGCCGGCGATCGTCCGGACCGCGGCGTCCATGTCGGCGGCGGTCAGGTCCGGTTCCTTGGCGCGAGCAATCTCTTCCAGCTGCTCGCGCGTGACCTTTCCGACCTTTTTGGTGTTCGGCTCACCCGAACCGCTCTGGATTCCGGCGGCCTTCTTCAGAAGGATCTGAGCCGGCGGGGTCTTGGTCACGAAGGTGAACGACCGGTCGGAATACACGGTGATCACCACCGGGATCGGCAGACCGGGCTCCATGTCCTGGGTCTCGGCGTTGAACGCCTTGCAGAACTCCATGATGTTCACGCCGCGCTGACCCAGCGCGGGGCCGACGGGAGGACTCGGGTTGGCCTTGCCAGCCCCGACCTGAAGCTTGATGTAGGCTTCGATTTTCTTTGCCATGCTGACTCCCTCGGGTACAGGCGCCTCGCGGCTCCCCGATCAAGGTGTTGAACGCAGACTGCGTCAGGTTTTCTCGACCTGATGGAACTCGAGTTCCACCGGGGTCGAACGACCGAAAATCTGGACGGCCACCAGCAGACGGCTCTTGTCGTAGTTGACCTCTTCGACGACACCATTGAAGTCGTTGAAGGGACCATCGATGACGCGAACCATTTCGCCAACTTCAAACAGCACCTTCGGACGCGGCTTCTCCGCGCCCTCTTCCATGCGGTTGAGGATGGCCTCGGCTTCCTTTTCGCTGATCGGGGCCGGGCGATCCGCCGTGCCCCCGATGAACCCGAGAACACGGGGGACCGCCTTCACCAGGTGCCAGGCCTCGTCGCTGAAATCCATCTGGACCAGCACGTACCCCGGAAAGAACTTCCGTTCACTCTTGCGCTTCTGGCCGTCCTTCATCTCCACGACCTCTTCGGTCGGGACCAGGATCTGACCAAAATGGTCCTGCATCTCGAAGCGCTCGATGCGTTCTTCCAGCGACCGCTTGACCTGGGACTCGAAGCCGGAGAATGCCTGTACTACGTACCAGCGTAATGCCATGGGGTAGATTCCTGATGCCTATCCGATGAAGCGACTGACGGACCACCCCAGGAACATGTCCAGGAGCCAGAGGAAGATCCCCACCACGATGACGACGGCGATCACGACCAGGGTTGTCTGGGTCGTTTCGACGCGAGTCGGCCAGACCATCTTGCGCACTTCGGTGCGGGCGTTGCCCATAAAGGCGCTCAGCTGTCGGCCTTTGTAGGTGGTCATGCCGATCCCGGCGGCCACGGCCACGACAGCAAGCAAACCGACCACGCGCACGAGGGTCGATTCGTCCTGGAACCAGTAGAAGCCCATGACGCCGGCAACGAGCAAGGCCACGACCACGGCGAGCTTGACGGTATCCAGCGCGCCGCTGCCTTCCGATTGTTCAGTCATGAAATCGTCTCACCCGGTGCTTGCCGCCATCGTAAAAGATGGCAGGCCAGGAGGGACTCGAACCCCCAACCTGCGGTTTTGGAGACCGCTGCTCTGCCAATTGAGCTACTGGCCTGTAATCGTAGAAGGCAGGCACCCGCGGTTGCAGCGGATGCAAACGCGGGAGGCCTGCCAGCTGACTGCTCAGTCTATCACTCGATAATCCTGGAGACGACGCCGGCGCCCACGGTGCGGCCGCCTTCGCGAATCGCGAAACGCAGACCGTCTTCCATGGCGATCGGGCTGATCAGCGACACCGTCATCTTCACGTTGTC
>NZ_KB906188.1:0-15245 GCF_000381205.1 Thioalkalivibrio sp. ALE11
TCCCCTCCACGAGGACCAGTGGTTATTAGAGTCCTCTGGCACAATCGAGGTCGAGCAGCCGGGAGGGGAGCCATGCGGAAGTCACGCTTCAGCGAGAACCAGATCCTGTCGATCCTGAAGGAGGCGGATGCCGGGCAGTCCGTGAAGGAGATCTGCCGCAAGCACGGGATCAGCCAGCCGACGTTCTACAACTGGAAGTCGAAGTACGGCGGCATGGCCGCCTCGGACCTCAAGCGCCTCAAGGAGCTGGAGGAGGATAACCGCCGGCTCAAGCAGATGTACGCCGATCTCTCGCTCGAGAACACGGCGATGAAGGACCTCATCGACCGAAAGCTCTGAGGCCGACCGAGAAGCGGGAAGCCGTGGCCTTTCTCCACCAGCGCCACGGCCTGTCCATCCGCCGCAGCTGCGGCTGTGTTGGGCTTTCCCGGTCGGCCTGGTATCGACGTCCTCAGGCGCCGTCACCGGCCGAGCGTGACGAACCGGTGATCGACGCCCTCAACGAAGCGGTGGACGACGCGCCCCGGCGCGGCTTCTGGAAGCTCTACCGGCAGTTGCGCCGGAAGGGCCACCCCCGGAACCACAAGCGGGTGCACCGCGTGTATCGGGGCATGGGCCTCAACCAGCCGCGCCGCACCCGGCGACGACGGCCGCCGCGGGCCTACAACCCTCTGTTCGTGCCGGATGCGCCGAACACGGTCTGGTCCGCCAACTTCATGAGTGACGGGCTGTACACCCGCAAGCGCTTCCGGACTTTCAACATCGTCGACGACTTCAACCGCGAGGTGGTGGCCATCGAGATCGACACCTCCATCAACGGCCACCGCCTGACCCGCATCTTCGAGCGGGTGAAGGCCGAGCGGGGTCTCCCGCAGATCCTGCGCGTCGACAATGGTCCGGAATTCCTGTCCGCTGCCTTTCGCGCCTGCGCGGAGGCGAACGCGATGTTCATCCAGTACATCCAGTCCGGCAAGCCAAACCAGAACGCCTTCATCGAGCGTTTCAACCGCACCTACCGCAACGAGGTCCTGGATCTCTACCTGTTCAACGACCTCGAGGAGGTCCGCGAGATCACCCACTGGTGGGTGATCGACTACAACGAGGAGCGGGCTCATGACGCCCTCGGCGACCTGCCGCCGGCCGTCTACGCCCAGCTCCATTCAACCGCTGAGGACTCTAAGAATGAATGGTCCTTTTGACGGGGAAGCTTACGGCGGACCCGCAACACCGTCCTGAGCCTGACGTTCAAGCTCGGTCAGAGCGCGCAGAAGCGCTGGCGTCGGCTCCGGGGTTACGGATGGCTCGACAAGCTCGAGCGCGGGGTGACGTTCATCGACGGCGTCGAACAGACCGAACCGACCAACGACGAGGCATCATCCATCACCGACCAAAACGCCGCCTGAACCTGCCATCGCTCATACACCAGACTTGACCATAACTCCCACCGGCATCGACGCCTTTCCCCACAATATCCAATCGGTTTACCCTCACGCTGGATGAGGCGTTAGGTCAGTACCGAAACTGGGTGTGTCCCCCTGCAGACAAGGACGGCCATGAGCACACTGATCACCTTCCTCGGGCGAGGTCGGCACGACGACAACACCGGCTATCGCCGTGCACGCTACCGGTTTCCCGAAGCCGGCTTGCGCGAAAGCCCGTTTTTCGGCATCGAACTGGCACGCCAGCTGCAGCCCGCCCGTGTGGTAATCCTCGGTACACCGGGCAGCATGTGGAGCGTGCTGATCGAGCACCTGGTGCAACCCAACAACCCCTCTCTGGAAGCGGAACGCCTGGCGCTGCTTGATGCGGAGACCAATCAGCGCGTAACCATGGAACAACTGGCGCCGGTCACCGAATTCGTGCGCGAAGCCGCAGGTATGGATGCGGAACTGCGGCTGATCCCGGGAGCCCGCGAATCCGACGAACAGATCCGGATTCTCCAAGAAATCGCCGAAACGATTTCGGGCGGCCGACTCCACCTCGACCTCACGCACGGCTTCCGCCACCTTGGCATGCTTGGCTTTCTCTCCGCCTATTTCCTGGAAGCGCTGCGCTCTGTACGGGTCGATGGCCTGTGGTACGCCGCGCTCGACATGACACCAAGCGAAGGACCACAAGCGGGGGAGACTCCGGTACTGCGCCTGGACGGGCTGGATGCGGTCCACCGCTGGATCGAAGCCCTTGCCCGCTTCGACTCCTCGGGTGACTACGGCGTCTTCGCCCCCCTGCTGGAGCGCGACGGTTTGCCGGAGGACAAGGCCAACTGCTTGGTCGAAGCCAACTTTCTCGAAACAACTTTGAACCTGGCTGGGGCCCGCCAGCGCCTGCGAACCGTTCTGCAGGAATTAGAAAGCAATCCACTCGCCGGAGCCTCCGGGCTTTTCCAAGGCAAGCTGATCGACCGCCTGGCCTGGGCGCGTAGCAACGACTTGGGTGACAACCAGCGCAAGCTCGCTCTGCGCGCTCTGGGCCGGCGCGACTATCCACGCGCCGCCATTTTCGGCTTCGAAGCCTTTCTGACCCGCCTTTGCAGCGACGAGGGCGAGGATCCGAGTGACCACGCGAACCGTGAACGGGTACGCGACGGCTTTGCCCAAACACTCGACCGCGAACCGGAATGGAAACACGAGGCCTGGCACCTGCTGCGGCAGCTCCGCAACGCCATGGCCCATGGAACACCGCCACGACATCGCCGAGTGCGTGAGATCATCCGCAACCGGCAACGTCTGCATCGCGAGCTGGAAGCCGCCATCCAGCGCCTGAACAGCACCTGATCCGACAAGCTTGTCAGCCGCGCCGTGCCGGCACGGGCGCGATAGCATTCACGCAACTGCTTCATGGGAAACCGCCGATGGCCCAACCGAACGTCCGCTACACGCAGCGCCACTACACCGTGCGTTTTCTCGCCCCGGCGTTTCTCGGCAACGCCGTGCAGGACGCCCAGTGGCGTACCCCGCCGTTCAAGGCCCTGCTCCGCCAGTGGTGGCGCGTCGCCTGGATGGCCGAGAACGGCCACCCGAAAGACATTACCCGCATGCGTCGGGAGGAGGGACTGCTGTTCGGCCACGCTTGGCTCGAGGATGACCGGACTGATGTTCCCAATGAGGCCAGCGAGCCAGTCCGTGCGAGGAAGAGCCTCGTAAGGCTGCGGCTCGATACGGAATCTGCCAGTGACCAAACCGCCTGGCGTCATGGCAGCCAGGAAGGCGTCGCCCCACTGGCGACCAGCATTGAGAATGGATATGCCTGGTTCGGCCTTGTCAGGCGCGGCAAGAATATCCCGGATCGAAACGCGATCCGTTCCCGCGCCGAGGAATCCGTCCGCATACTCAAGATCGCCGCTCCGGACACTTACATCCATCGGCTGGATACGGTAATGGAACTGGCCCACCAGTTCGGAACCCTCGGCAGCCGATCAAGAGGAGGATGGGGATCCGTGGCAATTAAAGACAATGGAGAAGCGACCGCCCCATCCGTGCCGGACGGCATTCTTCTCGACTGGCAACGCTGCCTCAAATCCGACTGGGCCCGCGCCATCGCCCGTTGCGAACAAGGCCCCTGGATCTGGGAAAGCACAAAGTCCTTCGAGTCCTGGGACAAGGCCATGGCGGCCATGGCCCAGGAACGGCGCAACGCTCGCCTGAAGCTCAAGCAACCCGCTGCAGATCTGCGCAAGGCGCTGGGCTTCGCCGGTGCCGGCCGCATGGCCAGCCCTTTGCGGTGGAAGCTGATGGCGGATCCGGACGGCAAACTGCGGATCCGCGTGTTTGCAATGCCACACAAGATTCCGACTGACTCGGGCGAAACCCTCGAGCTGAACAAGCTCGAACAGGCATGGCGCGATGTCGCATCGCATCTCGACAGCGCCCGCACTTTCCGGCGTCTCAGCGGAGTTCAGTGATGAGCGAACACAACACCTTCTGGCAGACCAAACTGCATGCCCGCCTGCACGACCCGGTCGAGAAGGCACTGGTCCTGCTCCGCGACCCCGAAGGCCACGAAGGCGGCACCTCGCGGGCCCTGCACCGGCTCGCCGGCTACCACGAACTTCCCGTTTCGGATTGGCTGGATCCGGACAATGCCGAGGTGCTGTCCAGCGTGCTGTTTCACAAGGGCATCCCGGCCCCCATGTACGAAACGGTTCGGCGGGCCGACTGGTGGGCAGCCGCGGCCGACCGGCCGCAGTGGCCCATGCACGAAAAGACGGTCTCCGCGGCCGATGGCAGCCCGAAGACCTTCGCGGTGGCCGATTTCGCGCAGGTGCGCTGGACCCGGAAGCCGGAAATCATCCACCCGCTCACGGGACAGACCTTCGACCTCGGTTCGCTGGGCGAGACCGACGTGGAAACGATCAAGGCGAAGAGTTTCAGCCACTTCGAACGGCTGGTGGTCAGGGACAGGGATGGCGCATTCGACTACCGGCGCACCCATGCCGCCTTCTGGCGCTTCGGCCCTGAACTGCTGGGCGAGGCCTCGCTGCTGGACTCGGCCGACGACGACACCCGGGACCACGATACCGGCGAACTGGGGCTTCTATGGCCGCACCTGCCGGCCGACACCCGAGTTCCGGATCACAGCATCTGGGATCACCTGGATCTGACCAGCGCCTTCGCCGGCGCCTTTGCCGCAGACCCGGACGGGGATGCCGCCCTGCTGGCCGTCTCCCTGGGTCCGGTGCAGGAATTCATCGCCTCGGCGCGTAAGACCGAGGACCTATGGGCCGGCTCCCATCTTCTGTCCCGGCTCGCCTGGGAGGCCATGCGCGTGATCTGCGAGGCGCTGGGTCCGGACGCAATGGTTTTCCCCCGGCTGCGGGGCGTACCTCAGGTGGATGCCTGGCTGCGGGACGACCTCGAGCTGGGCGACAGCCTGGGCGACGAGTGGTTCGGCCGCCACTGCCCCTGGACCTTCCGTCAGACGGATGCGAACCCGCTGTTCACTGCGGCCCTGCCCAACCGCTTTGTCGCCATCGTGCCAGCAAGTCAGGCCCGGGAGCTGGCCGAACGGGCCCGCGACGCCGCACAGAGATGGCTGGACGACACGGGCGTTGACGTGGTCTCCCGCCTGCTCAAGGAAGCCGACATGGACGTGGATGCCGAGACCGTGCCCTACGCCCAGATGAAGGCTCAATTGCAAGGCTTCCCGGAAGTGCACTGGGCCGCCGTACCGTTCTCGCTGATTCGCCCGCGAGACCGGGAGAAACAGCGAGACCTGGATACCACGGCCTTGCAGGCGGCCATGGCGCCCTTTTTCGGCTGCGACCCGGACGCCTTCGCCGGGTTTCTCGACACCCCGGCCTGGCAGGTGCTGCGCGACGACATCGACTGGGACGACGGCACCCGCTTCTTTGCCCCCAACCCCGGCGTGCTCTACCCGGCGATTCATGACCTCGTGGAACGACTGCTGGCGGCATCCAAGGGCGTTCGTGCATTCCGTTCCAGCCCGCAGGAGGGCTACCGCGACTCGCTTGCCGGCGAGGCGGAATGGCTCACCACGAACCGGGATCAGCTCGCGCTTCCGCCCGGTCAGCGTCGGGACAGCCTCTGGACCCGCATCCATGCCAACCGCCCGGCCTGGGCCCGCGAGGGCGAGCACCTGGGAGGGCTTTCCGCCATCAAGCGCTTGTGGCCGACGATCTTCGCGGAGGCAGTCGGCAGGACGGTGGCCGAAAAAGACGACGGCGATATCGCGCCGATCGGCCGCTTTGTCGTCTCCACCCACACCATGGCCGTCGCGTACCAGCTCGACCGCTGGCTGGAAAGCGGCGCCGATGCCTCGGCGACCGTGCAGCGGGAGTTCAAGTACCAGGGCGAGCGCGTCGCACTGCCGCGGCGTCTGGTCGAGCGCCACCGCGGCCACCCGCAGTGGCAAATGGCCAGCCAGCTGCCGGGTTATCTCCAAGAGATGCAGGAGAGCGACAATCCGGAGGATTGGAAGGCCGGCCAGAATACCGTCCGCGATGCCCTGGGCGATGGTACAGCCCGCCCCGGGATCGAGACCTACTACGCCCTGCTGCTGATGGACGGCGACCGCATGGGCGCCATCCTCTCCGGCGACCCGGCATCCGATGTCGGCATCCGCTACGAGGACAGTCTTCACTCACAGGTGCGCGAGGGTTTCCGCCGGCATGCGCAAGGCAATCCACGCCTGCTCGACTATGCGCAGCAACCGCGGGCGCTCTCCCCCGGCCGGCACTTCGCCATCTCCGGCGCGCTCAACGACTTCGCGCTGAAAATCGTGCCCCACGTGGTCGAGCGCGAACACCTCGGCAAGCTGATCTACGCCGGGGGCGATGACGTGCTGGCCATGCTCCCGGTGGCCGACGCCCTGGGCTGCGCCCGCCGTCTGCGGTATGCGTGGTCGGGACACGACCAGCGCGATGAGGCATTCAGCTGGACCGACATTCGCAACCGCCGCGCCGGCCAGGACGGTTGGGGCCGGCAGGAACTGTTCTGCCGCGACGGCTTCGCCCATTTGCGCGGCCAGTTGCTGCGCATGATGGGGCCGCACGCCACCATGTCCGCCGGCCTCGTCATCGCCCACCACCAGGCACCGCTGGAAGCCGTGCGGCGGGCCCTGACCGCCGCGGAACAACGCGCCAAAGAAGAGGGTGGACGCGACGCTTTCAGCATCACGCTGATCAAGCGGGCCGGGGCCATCACGCACTTCACCGCCCCGTTCGGCGTGCTGGGCATGCTAGAGCGCACCGTCGAGTATCTGCGCGAGCCGGCGGTATCCCGCCGCGCGGTCTACAGCACGCTGGAATGGCTGAAGGACCTGCCCGACCCGGTCCCGCACGAAATGCTTGAGAGCCTGCTGGACTGGCAGCTCCGGCGCCAGTGCGGCCGGAAAAGTGTCTGGCAGCACCATGACGTGCCCGGGCTGGCGCACGATCTGGCCCGTTGCGCCTGCAGCGAGCGGCCCCCGCGCGACTGGCTGCGCGATCTGCTGCTCACCGCCGAGTTCCTGGCGCGGGAGATCCGCAGCAAGCCTCCCGGAACCGAAAGCTCGCCGCAGGACAACACCGATGCCGACCCGGACGGCAAGGGGGAAACCGCCGCATGACAGCCGCCATCAGCCATTTCATTCAGCCACTGGACGTGCTTTTCTTGCGCGGTAACCGGCTGTTCGGTGCCGCCGGAAGCTACGGCGAGGCCCTGGTTCCGCCCTGGCCCTCGCTGGCGGCCGGCAGCCTGCGCAGCGCCCTTCTGGCCCGCGAGGGCGTGGACCTGGGCGAATTTGCCCGGGGCCACGCACCCCATCCCGAGCTGGGCACCCCGGCCGATCCTGGATCGTTCACCGTGGAGGCCTTCCAGCTCGCGCGGGAACACGAAGAGCGCATCGAGCCCCTGTACCCGCTGCCGGCCGACCTGTCCGCGCAAGTACCGAATGACGAGGATGAACAAACTCGTGAGGGCTCGGACGCGCCGCCGCTCGAACTGCGCCGCAGCCTCCCGGCCGCTCCTGCCGCCGGCCTGGAGAACAGCCATCCGCTGCCGTATGTGCCCGTACTGCCCGAGACCCGCCGCGGCAAGCCGGTGACTGGCCTATGGCTCACGGGGCGCGGTCTGGCGGACTGGCTGGCGGGCAATCTACCCCAGCCCGATGAGCTCCTTGGCACCGCCCAAATCTGGGCACCGGACCCGCGTATCGGCATCGCACTGAACCCCGCGACACGTTCCGCGGAGGATGCCCACCTGTTCACCGCCCAGGCCGTCGCCATGCGCGAGGGCACCGGCTTTGTCAGCCGGGTGCGGGGCGCCACCCTGCCCGAGTCCCTAGCACTGCGCCTCGGCGGCGACGGCCGTGCCGCCAGCGCCCAACAATGCGCGGTCGACTGGCCCGAGCCGGATCTCGAGGCCATTGCCCGCAGTGGACGTGCCCGTATCCTGCTCACCACCCCCGGTCTTTTCGCGCACGGCTGGTTGCCCACCGGTACGGCCGCGCCCGCGGACGACTCCGCGTCACGGGGTGCCGCGTTCTCACTGCACGGCGTCGAAGGACGCATCGTCGCCGCCGCCGTGCCCCGCGCCGAGGTCATCTCCGGATGGGATCTGGCCAGCAACCGGCCAAAACCCGCACGCCAGGCTGTTCCAGCCGGGGCGGTCTATTGGCTGGAACTCGCCCCGGGGACGACCGCCGACGCCCTGCAACGGCTCGCAACCGAAGGCCTCTGGCCCGCCCACTGCGATGAGGAGGATGCCACGCGCCGTGCCGAGGGCTTTAATCGATGCCTGCTGGCGACCTGGCCGGAAACGGCCTGACCACGGAACCACCGCTATGTCCATCACCCTGAATATGGAACACCATCATGTTTGAGAAACAAGCCGTCGCTTTTCTCTACGCCGTCAGCCCGGTCCATGTGGGCGCAGGCAATGCCGTTGGAGTCATCGACAACCCTATCCAGCGTGAACGCCACACCGGACATCCGAGCTTTGCCGGCTCGGGCATCAAAGGCGCCGTACGCCACAGCTACCAGACCCTGGGTGGACACCAGGATGATATCCAGCGCCTGTTCGGGCCGGAAGCCGGGGCCGACTCGCTGCACGCCGGGGCGGTAAGCTTTGGCGACGCCCAGATCGTGGCCTTCCCGGTGCGCAGCCTGAAGGGCGGATACGTCTACGCGACCAGCCCCATCGCGCTGGAGCGCGCACGCCGCCTGCTCTCACTGATCGGCGTCCCCCACGACTGGCCCGACCTGCCCGCCGTCGAACCGGGGCAATGCCGAGTTGTCCACCCCGGCCTGCTGTCACGAGACGACCGCCTGCACCTGGAGGTCTTCGAATACGAGGCGGCAATGACCAACTGCGCGGCCCTAGAGGCCACCAGCAACTGGCTGGCCACCCACGCCCTGCCCGAAGACGACGGCTATCGGTTCTTCCGTGACAAGCTCGAAAAAGATCTCGTGCTGCTCTCCGACACGGATTTCGACTACTTCGTGCAGCATGCGACTCTGGTCGAACCCCACGTTCGGATTAACGAGGAAACCGGCACTGCCGACGACGGTGGCCTGTTCTACACCGAGAACCTGCCCCCGGAGGCGTTGTTACTCGCGCCCCTATCGGCCAGCCGAACCCGCACTGGCCAGCAGGACGACCACCTGGAGGCCCAGGCCGTAATGGCACGCATGCAGACCGTGATGAACGGCAGGCTCCTGCAGATCGGCGGGGACGCCACTACCGGAAGGGGTCAGGTGATCAGCCGTCTGGTGAACGCTCATTCCGAAGGAGGAAATCCCTCATGAGCAAGCGCTCCACCCTGTCAATCGGCGACAAGCAACCGAAACCGGCGGCACAGGCGACCGGCGACCCCAATCATCCGACGAACGGAAGACGCCTGTCCCTGGAACAGCAGAGGGCGCAGCACGCCTGGGAAAAGGCCGGTGACGGCGTACAGAAGTTCAAAAAGGATTACGCCAACGTCGCCAAGGCCGTACCTGGGCTGATCATGAATACGGGCCTGATGCAGGTACTCGCCTTTCTCAACGGCAAGGACAGTCAGCACCGGCTGCTGGCCGAGCACCTGCACGACTGGCTGCACCACCAGCATCAGCTCCCGAAGGACTTCAAGCCCTGTATGGAGGCGCTGATGCAGTCGGAGCCACGGGAGTTCCAGCTGGTCACGGCCGAGGCCCTGGTCTGGCTCAAGTGGCTGCGCCAGATGGCCGATGCCCGGATGGGCGAGGAGGGCTAACATGCCGATCGCCGCCGTACCCAAATATATCGGGCAGGATTTCACCGAGGCCTCGCCCGGCATGCGCTTCGGCATGTACCTGAACCTGTGGGGCATCGACCAGCGCACGCAGGAGCACCTGTGGGAAACCCATGACACCGCCTACGAAATTACCGGAAAAGACCGGCGGGAACGATCGAAGAGCGTTGAAAACAAGGCGCCCGCGCTGGAAGCGGCCCGCACGCTCAACCGCCACGACCAGCAGCGCATGGTGGCTTTGGAGACACGCGCCCATGCGCTCGCCGCAGCCCTCCCGGACGATTCCCATCTGCTGGTCGAGGGCCAGGCCAGCGCGCCATTTACCACCGGGCTGGGTATTGAGCATCCGCTGGAAAATGGTTTCGCCTTTCTCGACCCCTACGGCCTGCCCGTTCTGCCGGGTTCCGGCATCAAGGGCGTCCTGCGCCAGGCGGCACGCGAACTGGCGGGTGGCACGTGGGGGGACGATTCGGGCGGTTGGGACGACTCCACCCGCTATCCCTGCACGATGGGCAACGAAACCGTCTACCTGTCCATGATCGACGCGCTGTTCGGCCTGGAAATTGACGACGGAGCACAAATGCACGTCCGCGGCGCCCTGACGTTCTGGGACGTGGTCCCGCAGATCGCGGGCAACCGCCTGCACGTGGAGATCATGACGCCACATCAGGCGCACTACTACCAGCAGCGGCAGGATACGAAGACCGGCGGCAGCGTCACGCCACACGACTCCGGCCAGCCTACGCCTATACCGTTCTTGACCGTACCCCCGGGCTCGCGTTTCAGCTTCCATGTCGTCTGCGACAAGTATCGTCTCACGCAACTGACACCGGAGCTGGCGCAAGGCAACCGCTGGCAGCAACTGCTGGCCAAGGCGTTCGAGCACGCCTTTGACTGGCTGGGCTTCGGCGCCAAGACCGCCGTCGGTTACGGAGCCATGACGATCGACCGCGAACGCCAGGAACAACGTCGGCGCGAGGAACACGAGCGCCGGGAGGCCGCCGAACGCGAAGCCATCGAACGCCGCCGCCAGGAAGAAGAGGCCGAGGCCGCCAGACGCCGGCAGCAGGAATTCGAGGCCCTGCCGGAGAGCGAACAGGCACTGCGCGAACTTGCCGCCGCGCTCGAAGGCTTTGCGGGTCTCGAACCACCGCTGGACAAGAGCCGACACGGGGAACTGGCCGGCCTGCTCAACAAACTCGACCGGAAGGCCCGCGGCTGGACCGAGGCGGAGCGGCACAAGGCGGCCGACGCCATCGAAGCGGCCTACGATCGCTTCGGGTGGACGCCCTCGGGGCTCAAGAAGGACAAGCGGGAGAAGCAGGAGAACAAACGGCGCGACCAGATCGCCGCCCTGCGCAATGGCAGTGGCATATCATGAACCACTCTCGCCTCTGCTTGTGCCGCGCGGGTCAGAACCCCGTGATTCACTGACATGGACGCCTCGCACCGATGCATCCTCGTCGGCTCGCTGGGTGGGAGCTGGGCCGTGGTCCCGGAGGTGTACGGGGCCCTGGCACCGGGGAAGCTGGATCTCTATGCCCGGCATCCGGAGCGTGATGCCGTGCGTGCCGAGCTCCACGGCCTCCGCCCGCCGGACGCGATCCACCTGGTCACCACCAGCGGCGATCGTGCTGCCCGCTCGATCGACCAGCTCTCCGCGTGGTGGGAGGCCCTGGGCCGGCCGTTTGCCCTGCGCATCTGGCAGGCCGAAGGCACCGACGAACTCTCCACGCCAGCGGAATGCCAGAGGCTGCGTGAACTGACCTACCGCGTGGTGCTCGCCGCCCGCGAAGCCCTGCCGGACTCGGGGCAACTGCTGCTCTCGCTGGCCGGCGGGCGCAAGACCATGAGTGCCGACCTGCAGGCCGCCGCGCAGTACATGGGCTGCGACGCCCTGCTGCACGTGACCGACGTAGGCAACCTCGACCCCGCACTGAGGGAAGCCGGGCCCGGGCTCTTCGAGACTGCACTGCCGGCGGTTCTCGCCCGCCAGATCCGTCCGCTGAACCTCGGCGCGAACCCGCGCAGCGAACTGCTGGACCTGGATCCCGCCATCCATGCGCCGGACTTCCCCCTGCCCGAATCCGCCAATGGGGACGTATGCCGCTGGCACGCCGGAGATGCCGATGCCCCCCTGTTCGAGACGCTCGAAGCCCGCACCCGCGAAAGCCGGCGCCTGCTCGGCAACTTCGTCTCGGAACTGGTACAGCAGGAAACCTACGGCAACTGGCGGAGCCTGTACCGGCTGCCGCCAGCCCGCCTGCAGGAACTGCGGCATACCCCGATCGGTCCGGAGCATCGTGAATGGCTCGAGCGCCTGCCAAAGGCCGACCTCCATCGCCATATTGGCGGATGCCTCGACCTGGACCAACAGGGCACAGTCGCCGAGGCTATCTGGGCCGCGAGCACCGCGGCGGAACAGACCGCCGCGCTGGAAGCCACGAGCGCCCTGCTCCGCCACCCCGGGGCAGACGGTGGTCCGCCGTCCGCCGGTAGCGAGGCGCCCGATGGCGGTTCCGACTGGCCGTGGAACTGGCCCGAACAGCTTCGCGCCCACTGTCCGCCATGGCAGGATCCGCGCCACCACCGTGCACTGTGCGCCAGCGCCCTGCTGCTCCGGTGCCCGGAGGCTTGGCTGCGGCGCCAGCTCTACGACATCACCGAGCCGCGAATCGCATTGAAAGATTCGCATGCCCACGGGTTTCAGGCCTACGAGCGTCCGGGCGAACTCACCGGCTCCGCGGTACTCGGCCATCCGGCCGCCCTGCCCGCATACGCCCGCGCTTTGGTCGACAATGCCCGCCGCGAAGGCCTCGCCTGGGTGGAGCTGCGCGGTAGCCCGCACAAGTACCGACCCGAGGATCCGGAAGGCTTCCTGCGCGAACTGCGCGACGCCCTGCGGGCCGCTGGCGCCATCACCAGTGACCGGAGCGATGCTTTTGGGCTTCCCGGCACGCTTGGCGATCAGCCGCGGATCGGGTTCGTGTGGATCCTCGACCGGCGCCAGCCCCCAGAAGCCATCGGCGAAGTGGTGACCCGAGCCACCCGAGTGCGCGATAACCTGGGAGCCTTTCTGCTGGGCCTGGACCTCGCCGGCGACGAGGCACAAAACCCGCCGGCGGCACTGGAACAGCACTTCCAGCCCGCATTCCGGGCCTGTCTGCCGATCACGATCCACGCCGGAGAAGGTGAAGCCGCGGACAACATCTGGGAAGCCGCCTACCGCCTGCATGCCGACCGCATCGGTCACGGCCTAACCCTGGCGGACAACCGGCCGCTGGCCCAGCGCTTTCGGGACCGCGGTATCCTGCTCGAGCTGTGTCCGAGTTCCAACCGCGAAGTCATCGGTTTCTACGATCCCGGGATCACCGGATCGCATAGCCAGCCACCGTACCCACTAGGGCCGCTTCTCGAGATGGGCATCCCGCTCACCGTGTGCACAGACAACCCCGGGATCAGCCGCACCACTCTGGCAGACGAATACCTTGCGGCGGCCCGAATGCAGGCCGGGTCCGGGCACGCTGGATTGACCCAGTGGGAAACCCTGGCGCTGATCCGCCAGGCCTTCGTGCACTCCTTTCTCCCAGCCCAGTTACGCGATCCGCTCGAAAAGCTTGTCGACCAGGAAATCCTTGGACGAGTGATGGAACATTAGCGAGATCAGGCCCCTGTGAGACCACTGCCATGACCGCCACAACTTACCTCGTGACCCGACATCCCGGTGCCATCGAGTGGACCGAACGCAGGGGCATCCACATCGACCGGTGTATTCCTCATCTCGACCCGAGCATCCTGCAGCCCGGTGACTGTGTCCTGGGCACCCTCCCAATCCACCTGGCTGCGCAGGTCTGTGCGCGCGGAGCCCGCTACCTGCATCTGTCCTTGGACATCCCGCCCGGAATTCGCGGCCAGGAGCTGGACGCGGACACCCTGGACACCTGCAACGCCCGGCTGGAAGAGTATCGCATCACTCACATCCCCGACGATGACGCGGCACAATGAAAAGCTGCTGGATTCCCGAAGGTCAGAATCATGTCCCGGCCCACCATTGAATCCGCCTCCCTGCACAACGCCATGTCCGGTGATTCTACGGAGACGGCCCCACCCGTAATTGTGGAACTTCCCGAGCTATCGCTGGAACGGCTGCGGTTTCACGCGGTCGCCCGGGCACCATTGCGCCTGCCACCATTCGCGGGCTCGATGTTGCGGGGCGCGTTCGGCCATGCCCTGAAGACCAGCGTGTGCATCACCCGTGCCCCGCGTTGCGCAGAATGCAAACTCTACCGCGACTGCGCCTACCCTGCGTTGTTCGAGCCACCGCCGCCAGCCGAGCACACGCTACAGCGATTCAGCCAGATCCCCGCACCCTACGTCATAGAACCACCCGCCGGTGGCGAACGGATCCTGCAGCCTGGTGACGCCTTCGACTTTCACGTCGTGCTCGCAGGGAACGCCGTGCAGCAGCGCGAACTCATTCTCTCGGCATGGCATCAGGCCCTCGCCCGGGGTCTAGGCAAGCGACGCGCCCCCGCCGAACTCACATCCGTCACATCCGAGCCCCCTGCCAGCGTGGCAACTGACCTCGAAGCCGAGTCACTGGCCACTCACGGCCTGCCCCGGGAAACACACCGCGTCACACTGCAACTGCACACTCCGCTTCGCCTACAGCACCAGGGGCACGCACTTGGGCCCGACGCCCTGGATGCCGAACGCCTGCTCATGAACCTCACGCGGCGTATCTCCCTCATCTGCGAATTCCATGGCGGCACCGCACCGAACTGGGACTACCCCACCCTCAAGGGCCTCGCACAAACTATCCGCAGCCAAAAGTCGCTGGAATGGCAATCGTGGTCACGCTACTCCTCGCGTCAGAAACAGACCATGCAGCTGTCCGGCGTTGTGGGCCAATGGACCCTCGAGGGCGACCTGCAGCCATTCAGCGCCATCCTTCAAGCCGGACAGTGGCTGCATGCCGGCAAGAACGCCAGCTTCGGTCTAGGTCAGTACAGTCTGAGCGCGGCTTCCGCATAAGCCCCTTCAAGGTTCCTACGCCCGTAGTGGTACCACAACACGCTTGCCGTTGAATCCCACGCGGAAACGCTGCAACCCATGCCCTGTCGTGGCGTGTCTTAATCCCTTTGTCTTCAGGGCTGTCGTTCAACAAGAGCCCGGCTGGGACGACCGCACCACCGACGTCTTAATCCCTTTGTCTTCAGGGCTGTCGTTCAACCGACTCCAGCGGTTACGTAAGCCTGCGAATCCCCGTCTTAATCCCTTTGTCTTCAGGGCTGTCGTTCAACGGGCAATGGCATGAAGCAGGTCCAGCCCGAGCTGTCTTAATCCCTTTGTCTTCAGGGCTGTCGTTCAACGCGAAGGACGGGCTCCTCCCGGACGATCGGGAAGCGTCTTAATCCCTTTGTCTTCAGGGCTGTCGTTCAACTCGGCAATCTCGCCCAGCGCGACCCGCAGCAGTGTCTTAATCCCTTTGTCTTCGGGGCTGTCGTTCAACAGGGCGGAGGTCGCGCGTTGGG
>NZ_KB906189.1:0-14128 GCF_000381205.1 Thioalkalivibrio sp. ALE11
AGTCAGATTCCTTCTTTCCAGAACCTATCCCGACACATTGCTCAAAAAACCAATCATCTTGCCTACTGCGAAGATACTACCCTCGATGAGTTTTATTCGTTCTTCAGTTCCTGAATTCAGAGTTCAGTTCAGGGCCGACAATTTTCTGGACAGACGCCGTACTCGCCATGCGGTCAGCCTCCCGTTCGCTCATCGGGCACAATACTCATCCACTCCCGGGCATGAAACAGGGGTGCCTTCTCTCGCGGTATGCAATCAGGCGAGACCTGCAATTTTAGTGAAATCATTGTATCGAAAACAGCCCAGGAATCGGGCTATCTCGTTGAATTAAGTGGGACAGCAGTGGGCTGCCATAGCACTAGCATCACCCCCTTTAATTACATTTTTATTTGTGCCTTTTTTGGGTCAAAATGAGTATTTATGTTCATCAATTTCTTTACTGCATAAGCTATAAACCAACTCACGCGAGACTTCCGTATAAATGTCGCGATAGTCGAATAATCCGGAACGCTTTTTTAATTCAGGCAGAGCCATTGCGTCGACAGGAAGGTCAAGCTTGGAAGCAACAAAATAAAAATCTAGATCCAAACTCTCAAAGAATCCAACGTAGTCCATAACCACATTGTCTTCGATTGTATAAAGCGGCCAGTTTGTTATCGGACTAGGGAGGAGGTCGTCCTGTTTTTTACCCTCGATTGACTCGAAATAAGCACGCCGAACAAATTCATCAAACCCGACTTCCGAACCTTTTAATGATCTTCTCCAAAAATAGTCAGAAACCATCTTGCTGTATGGATTTCGTACAAAGCAAAACTTGTAGTAATTTTCCCATTCATACGGGAATGCCTTTTGAACCTCGGAAGCGTTCGGGAAGATCGGAGATTGAGTCTCAGGAAAAAGTTTCTTGTAGCTAGAATATAGCGAATCCCTCAGCACCCCCTCAAAAGAGCCCTTACGAGTGATTGCGCGACCGCCCCCCTTAAGGGCCAACATCCCGAGCCCTTTCGGATTAAGAAAGACATCACGCACTATAAACTTCCGAGGCGGGAAGCAATTCGTAATTGTCTGAATGGAATCGAGGTATATGTCACGCGGCCCTAGGTGAGGGTATAGGCATGACGCAATAGAACTACCAGCACACTTCCTATTATGAACAAAGATGAACTGATATTTGTGACTTATAATCACACGCCCTCCTTGACGGCGCAAAGCGGTCGGTCGCTGCGTTTGATTATCCCATAGGTGGCAGGTCCCGGCTGGTTATATACACGTTTACGAAATGAACCGGGGCGTTCCTGTTGCGGAAACGCTGATCAAAGGCTCCGCATGCCGCTCCATATCCCGCCGAAGCGCGTTTGGCAGGACATCAGGGCCCCGGCGGCCTGTTTTGGCCCCTGTAACCGCCGTTTTGAGCGGTTACAGGGGCGATTTCCGGTCATGCAGACACACTATCCCTGCGTGAGGAGCCCCCACCGTCGCGCGCGGTACAGGTTCGCCAGGGCGAACAGACTGTGCAGCTGCGCGGTGTTCTTATTGAGGCCGCGGTAGCGGACCTTGCGGTAGCCGAAGAGGTTCTTCACCACATGGAACGGATGCTCGACGATCGAACGCAACTGCGCCTTCTGCCGTTCGGCGGCGCGCACCCGTTCGCGCGCCGGGCCTTCCGGCATTGCGCGCACGGTGCCGCGCTTGCGCGCGATGTGGGTTTCGGGACGATGCGCGTCCAGCCGCTTCTCCGCACCGATGTAGCCGGCATCGCCATGCAGGCTGTCTTCCTCGACGTGCAGCAGGTCCGGCACCTGCGACACGTCCGAGACGTTCGCCGCCGTCCCCTTCACGGTGTGGACTAGGCCCGTGACCACGTCCGCGCCGACATGCGCCTTCATCCCGAAGTGGTGAGTAGACCGAAGGAATCTCGCCTCCAGCCTCTCGCAGAACCGTACGTGACACTCCCGCGTCATACGGCTCCCCTTACCCAACCTGCTGCTCTCTCACATCCCAGTGATAGAACAACCGCGGCGTCTCTTCCCGAATCTTCCCCAGCCATTCAGAACTGCGCCGTTTGCGTCCATAGAGGCTCTTGTACTTTCGTCGAGCCCAACGCGCAAGCGCCTGATCAATGTGCCCGAAGACACTGAGGATAGCGGTGCGATAAAAGCTACCATAGTACTGCCACCATCCCCGTATCACTGGATTATAGAGCCGAGCCACGTCGGCTAGCGTTACATGGGTTTGCCGATTCAGCCGCCACCTGCGCACTGCCTGACGCATCCGCTTCAAAGCGTCTTTGCTCGCCCCCGGAAGGAAGGCGGTAAAGAGCATGCCTTGCTTACTGTAGGCCTTCCTCGGCTTGAATGTGAATCCCAGGAAGGTAAAGCTGACATGCATATGCTGTTCAGTCCGGTTGCTGTCTTTGCAATATACAATCTTCGATTTCTCAGGATGCATCGTCAGCCACACTGCGAGAGCCGTTCCGCGATGGCACGCATCACGTATTCCGCCTGCTTGCGAGTTTTGCAGTGAACTACCGCATCGTCGGCGTAACGGGCGAACGGGCAGTTAGGACTGTTACGGGCCATCCAACAATCAAAGACATAGTGCATAAACAAATTCATCAGGATGGGGCTAACCACACCGCCCTGCGGTGTGCCACGCTCACGAGGAACGCGTTCTCCCTCTTCCGTTTCATACGGTGCAATCAACCACCGTTCAATGTACAGAAGAACCCAGTCCTCCGTGATGTGGGTACGAACCGCCTTCATCAAAAGCCTATGATCGATTTGATCAAAGGCTGCCTTGATATCAAACTCAACCACCCAATCATATCGCCAGCAGCGTTCGCGAGTAATCGCCACAGCCTGCTTTGCAGATCGTTCAGGCCGGTATCCATAAGAATCCGGATGAAAGATCAATTCCAGGGTGGGCTCGATATGACGTTTGACGACGGTTTGCGCAACACGGTCGGAGACCGTAGGAACACCCAGCTTACGTGTGCCTCCCGTTCCCTTTGGAATCTCAATTTGCTTAACCGGCGGCGGGAAGTATGACCCCGACGACATCCGGTTCCACAGTTTGTATAGATTCTTCGGAAGGTCCCGCTCGAAGTCGGCGATCGTTTCGTCGTCGATTCCGGCAGCACCGCGATTGGCCTTGACTTGCTGGTATGCCTCCCACACCACGCGTTTCGCTATGCCATAAGGTTTCGTCGAGATCATGCTGCTCATCCCCGGAGGTTGACAGCCTTCGTCGACAGGATAAGGCCGCCCCTTCGCTCCACCTCCATTACAGAGGCTTCTTCACTACTACGAGCGGCTCCGCCCCTCGTCCCAGCATCGGTATTCTTCCTTATGGTTTCAGCCACTTGTCATTTCCCTTATCATCTGGAACAAGGTTCTCACGTTCCGTACCAAAGCCCACATTGAGATCATGCCGCCTATACACCGGCTGTCATCGGGTCCGTAAGCAGGTAACGCCCCAACTCGTCCTGAAGCCAATGGTCTACCTCAGTTTTGACAGCACTTTTGGCAATAACGATGCGTCGTCGGACGGTTCGCTTTCGCTCATCTTCTCAATGCACACCTGCCACCTTATCAGTGACTTTTCCCGGTCGCTCACCACCACGTCTTTTGGACGCAGCAGCACCGGGCGGTTTGGAGCCCGCTCCTGCAAGCCGACTCCGGGAGGACCTCTCCCATCTTTAGCACAGCACCACAGGCAAAGCCTGTGTTCGTGACACACACCACTGATTGCCTTTCTTCGTTTGGTGCCTCTCCGGGTCACGCGCCTTGTTCTCGTTCTTCGTCGATGGCGGGGCGGCGATCAGCGTGGCATCCACGACCGTTCCCTCACGCAGCAGCAGGCCCCGTTCCTGCAGATGGGCGTTGAGCCGCTCGAAGATCACCCGGGTCAGGTCGTGGCGCTCCAGCAACCGACGGAACTGCAGCAGAGTGGTGGCATCCGGGGCGTCTTCGCGGCTCAGGTCGATCCCGACAAAGCGCCGGATCGCCTGGCTGTCGTAGACCGCGTCCTCGATCCCTTCATCCGACAGGTTGAAGCACTGCTGCGCCACGTACATCCGCAGCATCCGCTCCAGACCAATCGGCGGGCGGCCGCGCTTCCCCTTCGGGTAGTGCGGCTCGATCGCCTCCACCAGCGCCGCCCAGGGCGTGATCGCATCGATCTCCCCCAGAAACCGGTCGCGCCGCGTCTGCTTGCGCTTGGCGGAGTACTCGAGATCGGAAAAACTGCGCTGCGACATCGACCATCACCTCGGGCAGAAAACCTGCTGCCATTATCCCAAACCCGCTCGCCGGGCGGGAGCAGCGGCGGATTAAATCAGCGTCTCCCTTAGCTTGTAGATCCTCCCCAACCGAACTGACATTGACAGCCTCAAAACACCACCAGACCTCGATGAGAAGCACCATTCGGCCAGATAGACCACGCCACGAACCGGAAGCAAAATATCGAGACGTTTTGCAGCCTACGTAATTCGATTATTGTAGCCCAAAAATGCAAAGTCCTCCGAATAAAGTTCGCGCACGATATCAATTAAGCTATCGTCATAGAAACGGTCAACCATTGTAGAAGATTGTGTCTTCTTCTTGGTATCGCTTGGCCAAAGATCGCGGAGCCAACCATCGTCAGAACCCAAATTTAGCTCCTCGAGCATAGCCCCAAACTCAGTCGAAAAATTCTCAAACCGAACAACCGTGTCATAAAAACTCAGGTCGTAAGCAATCTGTTTTTTTTGGAGGTCCCAATGACTATTTCCTGAAATTCCTTTTTGCGCAAGATACATCACAAAGTCTCGAAATCCTTCCGGAGTGGGAGAGAAGTCACCATACACAGGAACATACTTCTCCCGCCTATAAGTGAACTTTTGAAGAAAGGCGGAGAGCAGTCGTGTGTACGGGCTTCGAACAACGACCATCTTATGATAGACAGGTCTGGATAAAACGGAGCGCGCGGGCACCTTCCTGCTTTTCTTTTTGGCCTCGGAATGCCCCTTAAATTTATAACCCTCCAGCGCACACAAGACACATACCACTGTTGTGTTAGCATTTTTCTGGACGCGATTGTAACAAATACCCAAGCCGTCAAAGAAGCACAGTTTCTCGATGGCCCGGTAATCTCTCGGGGCCACGCCAAACGCTTGGTATGCGGCCCACTGCCTGACCGTCAGGTCAAAGCAAGAACGGAGTGGATTTTTGATCTGAACTATACCGCTCATTGAGTCCTCGCCAAGCTCTAGAGGGCGTCACAAAAAATTAATATCCAACAAAATAAAATTAGAAGTCTTCTCAGTATAGCATGAGGGCGTTGGTATGCGTTTATATTGCAATCGCTCTAACTTCCACAAAACGATGAGCCTGAGCCCTTAAAGCCGGTATCAGTCGTTCTTTTTGAGTCGCTCAATATCATCCTCTCCAAGATAATCCCCGGTCTGCACCTCGATCACCTCCAGCGGTCCCTCGCCCGGATTCTCGAGGCAATGGATCTCGTGCAGGGGGATGTAGGTCGACTGGTCTTCCCGTACATCATAAACGGTTTTTCCCCGCGTGACGCGGGCGGTGCCGGCGACCACGATCCAGTGTTCGGCGCGGTGGCGGTGGCGCTGCAGGGAGAGTCGCGCGCCGGGGCGCACGTGCAGGTGCTTGACCTGGTAGCGCTCGCCGGTCTCCATGCTGCGGTAATGGCCCCAGGGGCGGTGCACGGTGGGGTACTGGTGCACCTCGGGGCGGGACTGCTCGCGCAGGCGTTCGACCAGGGCGCGCAGTTCGGGGAGCCTGTCGCGGGGTGCGGCGAATACGGCGTCCGGGGTGGCGATCACGGCGAGCTCCTGCAGGCCGAGGGCGGCGACGAGCGTGTCGTGGCCTTCCACCAGGCTGCGGGTGCAGTCCTCCAGTACGGTGTCGCCGCGGGTGTGGTTGCCGTGGACGTCCGGTTCCTGCAGTGCGGCTAGTGCCTCCCAGGAGCCGATGTCGGTCCAGCCGGCGTCCAGCGGGGTGACGGCGGCGGCATAGGTGGCTTCCATCACGGCGTAGTCGATGGAGCGCGCGGGGGCCTGGCGGAAGGCCTCGGGGTCGGGGCGGAGGAAGTCGAGGTCGTGTTGGGCGCCGGCGATGGCGGCGCGCGCGGCGCGCGGGATGTCGGGGGCGTGGCGTTCCAGTTCGGCCAGTACGCGCGAGGCGCGGAACAGGAAGATGCCGGCGTTCCACAGGTAGTCGCCCTCTTCCAGATATTGCCGGGCGGTGGCGGCGTCGGGCTTTTCGGTAAAGCGGGCCACGCGGGCGCCGGCATCACCCAGTGACTCGCCGCGGCGGATGTAGCCGTAGCCGGTCTCGGGGCGTTCGGGGGTGACGCCGAAGGTGACGAGGTAGCCTTCTTCGGCCAGCGGGGTCGCGCGGGCCACGGCCGCGTGGAAGTCGCGGGTGCGGGCGATGTGGTGGTCGGCGGGCAGGATCAGGAGCAGCGGGTCGCGGCCCGCGGCTTCTTCACAGGCCGCGGCCAGGGCGATGGCGGGGGCGGTGTTGCGGCCCTCGGGTTCCAGCACCAGCGGCGGCAGGTCGGTGTATCCGGCGCTGCGGAGCTGTTCGGCGGCGAGGAAGCGGTGTTCGGCGCCGACGATGATCCGGGCGGGGGCGAAGCGTGGGGCGGGGTCCGGGGCTGCCTCCGCTGCGGGCTCCGGGGGGATCGGCCAGGGGGCTGGCCTCCCACGACCAAACCCTGCCCGGTAGGAGGCCGGCCCTCCGGCCGATCGGGCGCCGGAGCTGGTCGGCCGGAGGGCCGGCCTCCCGCGGGGGGTGGTCGAACCGGGGTAAGCGCTGGCCACCCGCGCGAGTGTCTGCTGCAGGAGCGTCGGGCCATCGGCATGCGGCAGGGCCAGGAACTGCTTGGGATGCGCCTCGCGCGAGAGCGGCCACAGGCGCGTCCCGGAACCGCCGGCGAGGATGACGGGCTGGATCACGGTATCGTCCATGTCGGCATCATACCCCAGTGCGGGCCTCCGACCGCCGTATCGGGGCCGGATCGGGGCCGAATCGGGGCCGAATCGGCGCCAAATCGGCCAGGGGGCTGGCCTCCTACTACACCCGACCGGTAGGAGGCCGGCCCTCCGGCCGATCCGCCTCGGAGGGTCGTCGGGCCCCGATCGGCCAGGGGGCTGGCCTCCTACGACCCCATCCCGCCCTGTGGGAGGCCGGCCCTCCGGCCGATCGTGCATCCGAGCTGTCTCCAGGGCCGGATCGGCCAGGGGCTGGCCTCCCACGGGTCGGGGAAGGCAATGCTGTGATGACAGCCCCGTTGCGGAGGCGTAGCATTTTGAACTTGAATCGGGGACAGGGAGCGCCGATAACCATGGAACAGAAGCGTATTCATGTTCGCTGCCTGCTGGAGCGGCGGGCTGACAACCTGTATGCGGGATATTCCCTCGAGTTTGCGATTGCTGCTCAAGGGGATTCGCTGGAGGACGTACGCGAACAGCTCCACGCCATGATCCAGAACCACCTGGAAGAGGTGGCCGCGTCCGCCGAGGCCGGTAATCTTGAAGAAGCGAAGCAGCTTCTCCGGCGCAAGGCACGACCCGGAGTTTTTCTGAAATTTCACTGGGTACGGCTCCTGGATTGGTTGCGACACAACGGCCAGGGGCCGCGCGATCGACAACGCTTCGAAGAGGATGCCGATATCCCGAGCGCCCTCGCGTGACCCACCGCTCCATGTGCCATGGGATTCGGCGCCAACAAACGGCAGGTAAGCCATCGTGAATTCACCCGCGTGCTTCGACACCTCGGTTTTGAGGTGAACAGGAAGCAGGGAAAGGGCGCACATGAGAAGTGGGTGCATCCCGAGTTTCGCGGCGCGAAACGCGTGGTCCTGGTCAGTGAACACAATCAGCCATTTGCGAAAGGCATCCTGCGCGCGATGATCGACCAGACGGGATTGAAGCCACAGGAATTCTACCGTTGCCTGGACGATCCCAAACGTGCCAGGGAGATCCTGGGAACGTAGGAGGCCGGCCCTCCGGCCGACAGCCCCGGCGCCCGATCGGCCAGGGGGCTGGCCTCCTACCCCTCCCTTCCCTGTGGGAGGCCGGCCCTCCGGCCGATCTGCCCGGTGCCAGTCTTGCCCCGTCGGCCAGGCCCCGGATACGAGCGGCTGGCGGGGTTAACGCAACGAGCGAACCTCGATGTCCAGGTCCAGCTGGCTCCATGCCCGATCGGCGGTCAGGACCGGGAGGGCCTTGTCTCTGGCCAGCGCGAGGCAGGCACGGTCGGCCATTGACAGGCCATGTCGGCGGGAGGACTCCCACAGCTGTGCGGCCAGCTCGGCCTGTTGCGGCGTGAATGGCTCGAACACCAGCCCGACATCCATGAACTCCTGCTGCATGCCCCGGACGTCGACCCCGCGCTGCAGGGCTTTCTGGAGAACCTCGGACCAGTTCACGGTGGACATGCAGCCGCCGTCGAGGGCACGCGCCACGCTGTCTCCGCCCGGCTCGTCATGCAAAAAGGCCAGCAGGGCGGAAGCATCCAGCACGGTGGTCATGGTTCACCATGTTCATGCCCGGCTTCGCGCCGCCGATCGTCAATGAGTTCGTCCGAGAGGCTGACGTCCCGCGGGATGTGCCTGAATCGATCACGGAGCCGTTGCTCGACGATCTCACGCCGTTCCAGCACCAGGCTCTCCCCGACCAGACGCGCGACCAGGCGGTCGCCCGGGCGCAGTTTCAGGGTATTGCGCAGTGCCGCCGGGATCACCACCCTGCCTTGTGCGCCAACCTGCACCTCGTTTTCGTTTTGTGCCACAGCTCTCATCCTCTGCCACATGCAGCTCCAATATGGCACAGCAAGGCGCAACGAACCATGGCCAACCGCAGGCCCCGACATCCCGCACCCGATCGGCCAGGGGGCTGGCCTCCTACAGGCCGAACCCTACCACCGGTAGGAGGCCGGCCCTCCGGCCGATTGTGCGTCCGAGCTGTCTCCGGCGCCCGATCGGCCAGGGGGCTGGCCTCCCACAGGCCGAACCCTACGACCGGTAGGAGGCCGGCCCTCCGGCCGATTGTGCCTCCGGGCTGTCTCCGGCGCCGGGTGGCGCTGGCGGCACATGTTTTTTGTACATACAATATTCAAATGGAGATCGAATTTGATGCGGACAAGGACGCCGCGAATCTGGCCAAACATGGTGTCTCTCTGGCCGACGCCGCGCATCTCGACTGCGACACGCTGCTGGCGATGGAGGACCGCAGGGCCGATTACGGCGAATGCCGGATGACGGGGTACGCCCTCCGGGAAAAACGGCTGTACTGCGTCGTCTTCACGGACCGGGGATCCGCTCGCCGCATTATCAGCCTGCGCAAGGCCAACAACCGGGAGATCCTTCGCTATGCCCAAATTTATAACGCTACGTGACGGCCGCCGGGTCGCGCTGAACGATGCCGACGAGGAAACCCGGGTCAACGAGGGCATCGCTGCGGATCCGGACACCCATGAGCCCGATGAACAGGAGTTCGCGAACCTTCGTCCGGTCGGTCGCCCACGGTCCGAAGTGACCAAGGAACGAATCACGATCCGCCTGTCACCGGAGGTGGTGGACGCGTTCCGCGCAACCGGAAAAGGCTGGCAGACGCGCATGGACGCGGCCCTGAAGGAATGGTTGAAGGAACACCACCCCACCCCGGACCCGTAGGAGGCCAGCCCTCTGGCCGATCTGCCCGGTGCGTCTTCTGGCCCCGATCGGCCAGGGGGCTGGCCTCCTACGACCTGATCCCGCCCTGTGGGAGGCCGGCCCTCCGGCCGATGGGGCCGCGCTGGATGCCCGAACGCCGGATCGGCCAGGGGGCTGGCCTCCTACCGGGTCGGGGGTTGGCGGGCATCCGGGAGCGCGATAGGCTTTCTGGCTAAGGAACACAAGCTGGAGAAACGCGCCATGGATGGCCGCCCTCATGCCGAGGCCCTTCGCCGGGGCCGGTATTCCGAACCCGGCCGTATCTATCTGGTGACCACGGTCACGCGTGACCGCAAGCCGGTTTTTCGGGATCTGTGGGCCGCCCGCGCCCTGATCGGTACGCTGCGTTACGCGGACAGGGAGAACCACGCGGAGACCCTCGCTTTCGTGGTGATGCCCGACCATCTGCACTGGTTGATGTCGCTGGGCGAAGTGGAATCGTTATCCACGGTGGTTCGATCCATCAAGGCCGTCACGTCCAGGCGTCTCGGGCATGCGGTGTGGCAGCCGGGGTTCCATGACCGAGCATTGCGGCGGGAGGAGGAGCTGTTGCCGATCGCCCGTTATATCGCAGCCAATCCGCTGCGTGCGGGGCTGGTGCGAAACCTCGGCGATTATCCGCACTGGGACGCGATATGGCTGTAACCGCGCCCTGCAGGAGGCGGGGCCGAAATCGGCCGGAGGGCCGGCCTCCTACGGGCCGGGCCCGCCGATCCGCCGGGGCCCGCCGACCCGGCCGGGGCACCCGTGGGAGGCCAGCCCCATGGCCGATCGGGGCGTTGACCGATCCGGCGCAGGGGGGATGTCCGAACGCGAAATCGGCCGGAGGGCTGGCCTCCTACCGTTCCCGCGCCCTGCAGGAGGCCAGCCCCCTGGCCGATCCCCTGCTCGATGATATGCTGGCCATAATCCCTTGACATTCTGGTACCAGGCTATGGATCCACCCATCGAAAAAATGTCGGTCGCCGAGAAACTGCGAACCATGGAAGCCCTGTGGGAGGACCTGAGCCGCACCCCCGAGCAGGTTCCCGCTCCGGAGTGGCACGGTGAGATCCTGGAGGACCGGGCGGCGCGGGTGGAACAGGGGCACGCGCAATTCACTCCCTGGAGCAGTGCGCGGGAACGCTTGCTCAATCGCCCTGAATGAGGATTGAGCTCCTCTCGGAAGCCGAACGCGATCTGACTGACGGCTTTCATTTCTACGAAAAGCTTTGTCCCGGGGTCGGTTTCTATTTTCTCGAAAGCCTGGCCAGCGAAATCGACTCCCTCGCCCTTTACGCCGGCATCCATGAGACCCGGTTCGGCTTCTACCGGCTGCTGGCTCGTCGGTTCCCGTATGCCGTGTATTATCGAATGCCGGAGCCGGAGCGGGTTCAGATTCTTGCCGTGCTCGATTGCCGTCGGTCACCCGAAATGGCGCGGACTCGGCTGCGGCCTGATTGAATGCCGATCGGGCGTTGACCTACCCGGCGCCGGGGGTTGCCCGAACGCAAAATCGGCCGGAGGGCCGGCCTCCTACCGTTTGCCCCGCCTCGTAGGAGGCCAGCCCCCTGGCCGATCGGGGCCCGACGACCCACCGGGGCAGATCGGCCGGAGGGCCGGCCTCCTACGGGCCGTGCCCGCCGATCCGCCGGGGCCCGCCGATCCGGTCGGGGCACCCGTGGGAGGCCAGCCCTCTGGCCGATCGGGCGCCAGGGGGGTTATTCGCCGGCCTCGATGATCGCAGAGATGTGTTCGACCTGGCGGTGCAGCAGGTGGCGGTCGCCGCGGGTCTCGACGTTGAGGCGCAGCAGGGGTTCGGTGTTGGAGCCGCGCAGGTTGTAGCGCCATTCGGGGAATTCGACGCTGATGCCGTCGGTGCGGTCGATGCGGTCGGACTGTGCGTCGGTGGCGACCATCACGCGGTGGATGGCGGACATCATGTTGTCCACGCGGAAGTTGATCTCGCCGCTGCAGGGGAAGCGCTCCATGCGTTCGCGCACCATCTCGCGCAGGGACTGCTCGCGCCGCCCCATCAGCTCGACCACCCGCAGCCAGGGCAGCATGCCGGAGTCGCAGTAGTAGAAGTCGCGGAAGAAGTGATGGGCGCTCATCTCGCCGCCGTACACGGCGTTCTCGCGGCGCATGGTCTCCTTCATGAAGGCGTGGCCGGCCTTGCTCTGCACGGGTACGCCGCCGGCGGCCTCGACCATTTCGATGGTGTTCCAGGTGAGGCGCGGATCGTGCACCACCCGGTTCCCCTGCCCGCCTCCCGGCTGTGCGCGCAGGCTGGCCTCGGCCAGCAGGCCGACCATGTAGTAGCCCTCGACGAACTCGCCGTGCGAGTCGAAGAAGAAGCAGCGGTCGAAGTCGCCGTCCCAGGCCAGGCCGAGGTCGCCGCCGAAGGAGAGTACCGCGTCGCTGGTGAAGCGGCGGTTCTCCTCCAGCATGGGGTTGGGGATGCCGTTGGGGAAGTTGCCGTCCGGCTCGGCGTTCTCGCGGATCATCTCCACCGGCAGATGGGCATCCAGTTCGTCCAGCACCGGGCCGGCCCCGCCGTTGCCGGGGTTCACCAGCAGGTTCAGCGGCGGCATCACCTCGGGGTCCACCAGGCTCAGGAGGTGGTGGATGTACGCCTCGCGGTGGTACAGACGTCCGGTGCGCCCGCGCACCCGAGGGGTAAACCCGCCCTGCTCCGCCCGCCAGCGGATCGCCTCCAGCCCGGTGTCCGCGCTCACCGGCCGCGCGCCCTCGCGCACGATCTTGAGCCCGTTGTAGTCCAGGGGGTTGTGGCTGGCGGTGACCATGATCCCCGCCCCGGCCCGGTAGTAGGCGGTGGCGAAGTAGACCTCCTCGGTGCCGCACAGGCCGATGTCGGCCACGTTGCAGCCGCCGGCGGAGAGTCCGTCGATGACCGCCGCCGCCAGCGCCGGGCTGGTCAGGCGCACGTCCCGCCCCACGATGGCCATCTGCGGCCCCAGCTCCTCCGCAACGGCCCGCGCGATGGTGTACGCCACCCGCTCGTTCAGCTGGGTCGGCACCCGTCCGCGGATGTCGTACGCCTTGAAACAGTCCAGGTTCATGTGCCCGGGTCCGGTTCGTGCAGGAACTTGAGGTCCGCGTCCCTGCGTTTGCGGGCGGCCTGATAGAAATTCTCGTGCGGGGCCAGATTCATCAGCGTGAGGACGAGCTGTCCCTCGTCCCATGCGTAACCCAGCAGGATCTCCTGCCCCTCCAGCCGAAATTTATGCACCCAAAGATGTGCGAGATCGCCCCGCTTCCGCGTCCCCAGTTCCGGATTCTCGACCAGCCGGGCGATCTCGTCGTCCACCCGGTCCTTCTGCTTTTCGCTCAAACGCTTGAACGCCTTGCGGAAGGTCGGCGTCTGCCGTATCTCAATCCTTCTTTCGGCGGACATACGGCTCGACCCGTCCTGCGTCGATCTCGGCGGTTGCAGTCAGTGCGTCCCTGATAAATTCATAGGGCAGATCCGGGTTGTCTTCGGCCGTGCGGCCGATCTGCACCCAGTGCTCGATCTGCTTGGGCAGGCTGCGGTGATTGGCCTCCGCATAGACCTGTGCATCACGGACCAGGGTGTCGTCCAGACGAACGCTTCGGGCCATGGGTGGCATCTCCTGCGCCCTTCGACGCGATGACAAGCGTGGATGATTGCGACAATTTGTCGCACTGTATCGGACTTTAGGGCGGACGGGGGGCGGGGTCAACCACGCCGGAGGAAGTCGCCCGGACGTGGAATCGGCCGGGGGGCCGGCCTCCTACGCGGCGGGGGCCGTAGGAGGCCAGCCTCTGGCCGATCGGGCGCAGGACATTGCTCGGACGTGGGATCGGCCGGAGGGCCGGCCTCCTACGCGGCGGGGGCCGTAGGAGGCCAGCCTCTGGCCGATCGGGCGCAGGAGATCGGCCGGACGTGGGATCGGCCGGGGGCCGGCCTCCTGCGCGGCGGGGGCCGTAGGAGGCCAGCCTCTGGCCGATCGGGCGCAGGACATTGCCCGGACGCCGAATCGGCCGGGGGGCCGGCCTCCTGCGCGGCGGGGGGCCGTGGGAGGCCAGCCTCTGGCCGATCGGGCGCGGGAGATCGGCCGGACGCGGGATCGGCCGGAGGGCCGGCCTCCTGATATGGATTGACCTGTCAACGGTTGGCTGTAGCGTTCGATCGAGACCTCCAGTTTTCCATGCCTTCGAGGCAGGGCACGAGAAGCGGATTGCGACGGTGGATCACTCTGATATACGCGGGTTGGTTACCGACCGGACTTCACTTCGTCGCGGAGCTGCCCTTCTCTACGGGCGAGGGTCAGCCCTTCCGGGGAAGGGGTGCCTCATAGGAGCGCCAGGGGTTCTCCTCACCGGCCTCTCATGCCCTGTCCCGAAGACACGGATGCGGGGTTCATGCGTCGGCTGCTGG
>NZ_KB906190.1:0-12977 GCF_000381205.1 Thioalkalivibrio sp. ALE11
CCTGCCACGAGCAGTGCTAGATTGGGAATCTTTCCGTGAAGGGCGTCGACCGCGTCGGAGAGTGTCTGTGTGTCTCTACGTGCGCTAAGCTTTCCGGCCGTACCTACATAGAAGGCGTCAAGTGGTAGATCCAGGTTCGTTCTAGCCCGGGCTTGGTCTATTGGAAAAAAATTATTATGATCGGCTGCCATGGGCAGTACATAAGATGTGGTCGCGCCTGTGGTGGTGGCGTATTTTTGAAGGGCATGCGAGCCGCAGGTGACAGCGGTGGCGTTTCCCAGGGCACGACGAAGCGCGTGCTTCACCCCCGGAAATTTGGTAATTCTATAGGCTTCGTAGTTGTCTTTTAGATCGATTATTGTGGGGATGTCGTATTGTCGTTGGGCGCGTTCTGCCATTATCGCGATAAGAGCATCTCCGCCTGCCCATATTATGTCGGGATTGGTGATTTCGATAGTTCGGCGTAAACGTTGCCAAAAGCGATCGATTCTGGGAACTCCTTTTTGAGCGCACGCGACGATATCCCACGTTGCGAAGGTCTCCGGATGTTGGTTGTTGCCGCTAGTGGAGGGGTGGTAATCCGCGACGAGGCCGGTGACGGTGATATTGGTGGACTGAGCAAGGAGTTCGGGAATCGCGAAATAGCGTCCGTGTCGATTCTGATAGGCGTCCATGCCCATGTGATGGCGTTTTGTCAGGACGAGTAGTTTCATTGCGATAAATTAGCCGAGTAGGTGATGGCACGGTGAGGGTCCGGGTTGGTTTCAGTTGTTTCTCAGGTGCCAAGTATGGGGTGATTGTATGCCGGACACGTGAGCGAGGCCAGCTTATTGTTGTGTTAATGTGCCCGACCGGGGTCGGATTGTGGGAGTAGAGTGCGCATGGAAGGCAATGGCGGAGAGGCGCGGGTGACGGTGATCATGGGCACTCGTGCCCAAGTGATCAAGATGGCGCCGGTGCTGCTGGAGCTCGAGCGCCAGGCCGTGGAGTACCGGCTGGTGCTGACCGGGCAGCACCGGGACACCGTTGCCGAATTGCTGGAAGAATTCGGTGTGCGCACGGGCGGAAGGTTGCTGGTGGATCGACCGGATGTAAAAGGCAGGGGTGAGGCGGTCACATGGCTGGCGCGGGTGGTCTGGCGGCTGTGGAGGAGCCGAAAGGGCTGGGCCGGGACCCGATCCGGGCCTGCCGAGGTGCTTGTTCACGGGGATACCTTTTCAACCCTGGTGGGTGCGGTTGTGGCGCGCCTGGCCGGGGCCAGAGTCTTGCATGTGGAGGCCGGGTTGCGGTCCCACGACTGGCGCAACCCTTTTCCGGAAGAGCTGGTGCGGGTGGTGGTGAGTCGCCTGGCACATGTCGGCTATTGTCCCGGAGAGTGGGCCTGCGGAAACCTCAGGAGCCGGAAACTGAGGGTGGTTGATACGGGAGCGAACACCATTCTCGACTCTCTGCGTCTTGCGGTGGGCAGGACGTCCGTGCCGGATGGGGCCGAGAGGGCCGGGCCCGCGGTTGTCTCCATCCATCGATTCGAAAACCTCTATTCCGGGGAGCGCCTGGCCCGGATCCTGTCGACGGTCGAAGCGATTTCCGAGCGATTCCCGGTGTTGATGGTCCTGCATCCGAGTACTCGCAAACGGCTGGAACAGACCGGTGATCTGGAGGTCCTCGAGTCGAACCCGCGGGTGTCACTGCGAGCACGCATGACCTACCTGCCATTCATGCGGCATCTGGCGGAGGCAGCGTTGGTGGTGACGGATGGGGGCAGCAATCAGGAGGAGCTGTCCTATCTGGGCGTGCCGACCCTTCTGATGCGCACGGCCACCGAAAGGCGGGAGGGGCTCGGAGACAACGTGGTGCTGGACGGTCTGGACGCCAGAGTATCCGAACGGTTCGTGGAGACAGTCGCAGAAGGCGGACACCGTGGTTCGGCAAAGCTCGACAGCGAGTGCTGCCCGTCGGAGGTGATCGTCGCGGACATCCTCCGACGGCTGGAGCAGGGGGATTGATCATGGTTCGAACCAGGCGGTTTCAGCGCCCGGTCATTATTCTGGGAGCGCCACGCTCGGGCACCTCATTGATGCACAGGATTTTGAGGGGGTTGCCGGGTTCGGTCTCCACCGCCAGGGAATCGGGGGAGATCTGGGGGCCACGCACCCATCCGGAACACTTCGAATGGCGCGGCGAGATGGCTCCGGGGGCCGTCCCGGAAGAGGAAGTGGCGCAAATTCACCGGGAGCTGGCTCGTGCGGCCCTGCCGGCTGCCCTGTGGCGGCGGGCGGATGCAAGCGACGTGTCGGCACGACAGCGCGAGGGAGGACGCATCGCTCGGCTGGCCGCACCCGCTTATCGGGCGGTCGTTCGCGCGCGGGGACAGTTGTGGCGGTCCACATTGAAACGGCGTCTGGTGGATAAATCGGTCCATAACGGTTTATGGACCGAACTGCTGGAGCGTTGCTTCCCGGACGCCCGTTTCGTTCATATCGTGCGTGAGCCCGAGGCGACCCTGGCCTCGATGCGCGATGGATGGCTCGATCCGGATCGCTTTTTCACTTATAAGGTGCCGGGTGGGCTCGGGATACCGGATTACCCGCACCAACACTGGAATTTTCCGTTGCCGGAAGGCTGGGAAAGCGTTCGGGATGCGCCATTGGCCGTGGTGGTGGCCTTCCAGTGGCGGCGTATTCAGGAGGGTATTCTCGGTCTGGAAAGCCGGGTACCACGAGAGCGCTTCCTGCGTGTTCGGCTTGAGGATCTCAGCATGGAGCCTCGCCGGGTACTCGGGGAGGTGGCCCAGTTTTTGAACCTGGAAGACGGGGAAGGTCTGCGGCGGTATGCTGATGGCCTGCCCGTCGTTAACGCACGGCCGACCGAATGCGTTCAAAGCGGTGCGGGAAACCCACCAATACCCGCTGATGTTCTTGCGAATCTCGTGCCGTTGGCTGAACGGTTGGGTTATTCCGAGGCCGGGGCATGAGATAGCGTTATTGAGATTGGCTCTCTCCCACCTCGGGGATGACGAAATTGTCGGGCGTTACGATCTCGTAACCGAGCGCGAGTAACCGCGTAACGAGGTGGCTGAACAGTTCGACTGCATGTCGACCTACGAAAAAGGGATGGTCGTAGAGGCACAGATACGGTTGTGCGGTTTCCAGGGCGGAATCGATTTCGTTGCGCGCCGCCTGTTCGTCTTTCCCGAAGCGGAACCGAAGGCTTTCGAAGTAGCCGGTGCCACCCGGTTCTCCCGCGAGGGTATTGGGAACCGACAATATTTGGCCGTGCGTGGTTTCATGCGGATAGGGGCAGCGCTCGGAACGCTCGTCCGCGAGGACCCGGAACCCTTTTTGAATCAGGATATCCGGCAGATTTTCAGGGCTGGTCCAGCCGGGAGAGGCAAAACCGGTAACGGGCTGGTTGGCCGCTTCTTGCAACTGTTGGCGGCCCCAGTCGACTTCCCGGCGAACCCTGTCTTCCGGCCAGGAATATGCGTGTCGCTGCCAGGCGGCGTGGTTATGCCCCCCGTGCAACCCGATATAGTGCCCGCTGCCGGCGAGCCTTCGGATCGTGCCGGCATGCTGCGCAAGTGTGGGCGGGTTGTTGAGTAGCAGACGCCCCGTCTCGCGCATGCCCAGCTTGTCGCGGGCGGACAGAGCCGGAGGACGGTCGGGTGGTCGGGTGGTCGATTGGCCGGAGAAGCCTCTCAGCGCTTCCTTGAACAGCGCACCTCGGTCAATTGCGCGCCCGGGATTCACGAACAGGCTCAATGGGGTTTCGTGTCGCCGGGCAATGGCTTCCAGTGCCGGAACACCCTCACGCAGACACAGTTCGGTATCGACGTCGAAGCGCAGGATGCATTGTCGGCGCGGTTTTCCGGGGGGCTTGCTCATCGTGCTGAGGTCGCGTGATGGGGTCTGGGTCAGCGTACCATGGCGGGCATCGATCGGTACGGCCGAAGGTGGGGGAGGTGATGGGTTGTGAGCGCGGAAGATAATCAGCAGCAGGAATCGCTACGCGATGGCTGGCGGGGCAACGGTCTTGCCGGACGGCTCTTGCGCGGCGGTGCCGGCAGCCTGTCGGCACAGATTGCCGAGGTTCTGCTGGGGCTGCTGCTGCTGGTGCTTCTTGCGCGTGGGCTTGGAGCCGAAGGGCTGGGTGTGTATGCCTTTGTACTGGGCCTGATGACACTGCTTTCCGTGCCTACCCGCATGGGGCTGCCGCCGTTGATTGTACGGGAGACGGCCAGGGGGCAGGCTTCGGGCGCGTGGGGGCCGGTCCGTGGGCTCTGGCGCTGGGCGCATGGCGTGGCCATGGGGCTTTCGGTTCTGGTTGCCCTCGGTCTGGGAGGCGTGATCATCGTTGCCGGAGTTGAAGACGAGACGCTTCGTTCAACGTTGCTTTGGGGTGTGTTGCTGGTCCCGCTGCTGGCCCTGCTCGGTATACGCACTGCGGCGTTGCGCGGGCTGCGTCATGTGCTCGCGGGGGTCCTGCCGGGGCAGGTGATTCGCCCGGGCCTGGCAGTGGTGCTCATCGGGCTGTTGCTGTGGTTGCCTGCCGTGGCGCTCACGCCGGACCTGGCAATGGCTATGATGGTCCTGGCTGCCGTGCTGGCCTTTGCGCTTGGGGTGTTGTGGCTTTATCGCGTGCGACCGCCGGAGATGACGCGGGCTGCGCCCGAGTATGATGCGAGGGCCTGGTTCGCGGCCGCCTGGCCGATGGCGCTCAGTCACGGGTTTCAGCAGATCAATCGCTACGCGGACGTGATCCTGCTGGGGATCCTGGCGGCATCGGTGGAAGTGGGGGTGTATCGCACGGCGGCGCAGGGGGCCTTGATGGTGGCTCTTGCTCTGAAGGCCCTGAACATGGTGGTGGCCCCGTACATTACCCGGCTGTATAACCAGGGGGAGTTCGGCAAGCTGCAGAAGATGGCTCGGCGTACTGCACAGGCCGCGCTCGCCTTTGCGGTGCCGTCGGTGCTGGTGTTCGCGCTGGTCGGCGAGTGGTTGCTGGTGACGGTCTTCGGCCCGGATTTCGGGGCGGCCTGGCTGCCGTTGCTGATTCTGGGGCTGGGGCAGGTATTCAATGCCGGGTTTGGTTCCACCGGCCTGTTGCTGAATATGACGGGCCACGAACGCGACGTGACCCGCGTGGTGGCGGTGGCGGCGGGTCTGAACGTGGTGCTGAACCTGGCGCTGATCCCGCTATTCGGCGTGGCGGGTGCGGCGGCGGCCACCAGCGTGAGTCTGGTGGTGTGGAACGTGTGGCTGTGGTTCGTGGTTCGGCGGCGGCTACGCATTCGCTGTTCGGCGTTTTAGTCGCCCTCCGAGTGCGCATCCTTGTACATCAGCTGGGTAATCTGCTCGGACACCAGGCCGATCAGGAAGATGGTGACACCGGCGGTGAGCATGAAGATGGTGGCCAGCGACAGCCGCCCCTGGGTAAGAAAGGTGAACGCGTAGTAGCCCACGCCCAGCAAGCCGTGCAGGAATGCCACTGGCACGAACAGCTTAAGCGGCGAATAGAGCGTGCCGATCTTGAAGATGATCAGCAGGAAGCGGATGCCGTCCTGGATGGGGCGGATATGGCTCTGGCCGATGCGTTTGGCGGCGTGGATGGGCACGTAGCACACCGGGTACCCGGCGCGGAAGAACGCCATGGTGATGGTGGTCGGGTAGGAAAAGCCGTTGGGCAGCAGGTGCAGGAACTCGCGGAACAGCCGCGCGCGTACCGCGCGGAATCCGGAGGTCAGGTCCTCGATGCGCTGCCCGGTCATGAAGCTGGCCAGGCGGTTGTAGAAGCGGTTGGCCAGGCCGCGGCCCAGGTTGGCCTGCGAGCCGCGCTGGCGCGCGCCCACCGCCATGTCGTAGCCGTTGTCCAGGCGTTCCAGCAGGCGCGGGATATCTGCCGGGTCGTGCTGGCCGTCGGCGTCCATGAACACCAGGATCTCGCCATGCGCCGAACGCGCCCCGCGCTTGATCGCGGCGCCGTTGCCCATGCTGTAGGGCTGGGTGACTACCCGGGCGCCGGCCTCACGGGCCACCTGTTCCGTCTCGTCGGTGGAGCCGTCGTTCACCACCAGCACCTCGCCCCGGGGGAACTGCTCCACCAGCGCCGAGATGACCGGTCCGATGGCGGCGTCCTCGTTCTTGGCGGGGAGGATGATGCTCAGCTGCGGATCCATGCGCTTCACTCCATGTTGGCCTGCCCGGTCCTCGGGGCCGGGATCGGGTAATCCGGTGCGAGCAGGTCCTCGAGGATGGCCCCTCGCAGGTGTTCGCGCTCGCGCTCATAATACCCCGTTCGTTCGGTGTAGCGGGCGCGGATGCCGTCGATGTGCGTGCCCCGGGCGCGGGTGTCCAGCGGCGTGGTCTCCAGGAACGTGAGTGCATCTTCAAGATGGCCGGCGCTGGCGATGCGCGCGGTCACGGCCAGGACCCGTCCCGGCCGGGGTTCTTCGCCCAGGGAGCGGCGGTAGGCGGCCACCGCGGGTTCGATCTCGCCCTGGTCCAGGTGCACATGGCCGCGCCACAGTTCCAGTGTGGAGCCCAGGCCGGGGCGGTTGCGGGCCCGGTCGTCGGCCTCCAGCCGGTCGATGATGGCGAGCACGTCTTCGGGCTGGTCCAGCCCCGGGCAGCCGCCGCCGTGCAGGTGTTCCAGCAGGGTGTTCACCTGCGAGCGCTGTACCGAGCGTACGGCGCTCATGGAGGCGAGGGCGGCCAGCGTGCCTTCGAGTGGCTCATGCGGGTCGCGGCCGCGTTCGCAGGCGATGCCCACGGCACGGATGCGCCAGGGAATGCCCTCGGGGTTCAGTTCGATGGCTCGACGGATCAGCCGTTCTTCTTCCTCAAAGTGCCCGGTCTCGCGCCAGAATCCGGCCAGATAGTGCTGGGCACGCGCCGAATCCTCGCGGGTCTCGGCCCAGGCACGGGCCTGCTGGAAGGGGCTGCCCCACAGGTCCGCGCGCAGCGCGGTCACCAGGGCCAGCGCGGCCACGACCAGCAGGGGCACCAGCGTGCGGGTGAGCGCATCCGGCCGTTTCCAGCGCAGCCAGGCCAGCGCCAGCGGCAGGCCGAGCAGGGCGGCGGCCAGGTGGTTGCGGTGCTCGAAGTAGAGCTCCAGTTGGATGAAGCTGGATTCCAGCAGATGCGCGGCCAGAAAGAACAGGATGGCCGCCGCCACTGCCGGGAAGCGCAGCCGCCACACGATGGCCAGCGTGGCCAGGGCAATCCAGGCCGCCCAGGCCAGCGCCGTGGTCCAGGGGCTGAACAGGCCGGTGGAGACCGCAATGTGATCCTGGAACACCCCGCCCGTGACCGGACGGGGCAGGGCCAGGTGGCCCACGTAATCCCACAGGATACGGCCCTGGGTGAGCAGGCGTTCCAGCGCGGTAAAGCCGCGGGTGCCCGGGTCGGCGCTCAGCAGCGCACCGGCGCGCGTGGCCAGATAGGCCATCAGCAGCGCAATCGGAACCCCCAGTACGATCCGCCGCCACCAGACAAACCCGCGGGTCGGCTGCAGGCGGTGCCGCCGCGCATGGGCGGCGAGGATGGTCCCTTCCAGCACCAGCGCCAGCAGCGGCAGCAGGGCACCGTTTTCCTTGGAGAGCACGGCCAGCAGGCCGAACCCGCCGATGCCGCCGGCCATGCCGAGCACCGTGGCCGGGCGGACCTCGGGCGGGTGTGCCAGCCGCGTGCGCACGTACAGCCACAGCCCGGCCAGCACGAACAGCGTGGCGAGCTGCGCCATGCGCTGCACCACGTACAGCGTGGTGGAGACCCACAGCGGGTGCAGCAGCCACAGCGCCGTGGCCAGCAGGGCGACCAGCGCGGCGGTGCGGGCGTCCGCGTCCAGCGCCCGTGCCAGCCGGTTCAGCAAGCCAAACAGCACCACGCCGATGGCCAGATGGATGAGCACGTTGGTGTGCTTGAACGGCTCCGGGTCCGCCGGCCAGTTGCGCGCATCGATCAGGAACGAGGCCATGGCCACCGGCCGGCCGGTGGGGCCGGCAAAGCCCGAGAGCACGTACAGCCAGAACGCCTGCAGGTTGTCGATGGTGCCGTAGAAACCGAGCAGGGCCAGGTTGGTCAGATCATCAAAGATGAAATCGCCGGACAGGCCCGGGCGGTAGATCAGCCAGGCGAGGGCCAGCAGAAGGAGCAGGGCCAGCCTTGCGCGCCATGCCGTATGAGACCGAACGGAGTTCAGCCGCGTCATGGCATGACCTCCCCGTGGGGCCGGAGTTCGCCCGGTTCGATCCCGCCCGGCTCGATCTGGCCCGGCTCCTGCCGGCGTTCATCGAGCTGGGCCTGCAGGGCGCGTCGGGTGCTGCCGTGCCGGTCGTGCCGGTCGGCCTCTGCCGCACGCATCAGGCTCTGTTCTGCCTGGTGCAACATTCCACTGACGATCTGAAAACGCGCCAGCCGCAGCCAGGCCACCTCGTTGCCGGGGCGGTGGGCGGTTTCCTCGAGCAGGAGTTCGTACCCGCGTTCGCGCTCGCCCGCGACGTTGATCAGGAAGTCGGCCAGCGCGGGGCGCAGGCGGCTCCGGTCGGGATGGAGCTCATAGGCCGTTTCCAGCACCCGCTGCAGCCGCTGCGGGTCCAGATCGATGGTGCCGTCGGACTGCGCGCGCGCCAGCGACATCAGCGCACCCACGTCCTGCGTGGTCAGCGGCCCGCGGCGGATGTATTCCTCCATGGCGGTCCACCATTCAGGGTCCACGTTTAGTCCCGGGTGCCGAGCATGTTCGAAGATCAGCCCCTGATAGGGCGTAAGGGTGGCGCCGGGCAGGCGGGCGGCGCGCTGCATCTGTTCAATGGCCAGTCCGTATACCGGCTGGCCCGGTTCGGCGCCTGCCTGAATCAGGATGAGGCCCAGATGGTAGCTGGCCCGTGGGGAGTCTTCCTGCCGGGTTCCTTCGAAGTACGCCAGTTGCACCGGATCGCTCCATTCGCTGGCCCGCAGAAAGGTGAGAAACCCGTAGAGTGCGATCAGGCCGATCACGGCCGCCTTGCGCGCGAACGCAAGCGAGTCGCCCGGGCGGCCCGAGAGGAGCACCCCGAACACCGCCATGATCAGGCCGGCCGAGGCCATGTGATTGCGGTGCTCGTACACCAGCTCCAGGCCGATGATGGTGGACACCAGCAGATGCGGGATGAAGAAGAACAGTATCCCGAAGGTGATGAGCGGGTGACGGCGCCACAGCGCGAAGGCCCCCGCGACCAGCCCGAGCAGGCCCAGCGCTGCCGGCAGGCTGGTCCAGGGATCGTTCCAGCCGCGCGCGAGCGGGAAGGCATCGTGGTACAGGGTGAGCGCACCGGGTGCGGGCGCGACGATGTTGCGCATGTAGAACCACATCGCGTGGGCCTGGGTCCACAGGCGTTCCCACAGGTCGAACGGGCGGTTGGGGAGCTCGGGGTTCACCGGCAGTACCGTGGCCAGGCCGGCCACGCCGGGCAGCACCAGCACCAGGCCGAACAGCCAGTACAGCCCGCGCCGGGTGGCGGTGCCGGCCGCGCCGAAGCCGAACAGCAGCCACTCGGCGAGCAGGGCGAACACCGGTAGCATCACCCCGCTTTCCTTGCTGAGCACAGCCAGGGCCGTACCGAGGCCCAGCCCGCCCAGGACCAGCGCCCAGCCGCTGCGCAGACGCCCGCGTTCAATGCGCCGCCGCCCGAGGATGTAGGCAATGAGGCCGGCCAGCATGAACAGCGTGGCCAGCGCTTCCATGCGCTGGACCACGTACAGCACGCCGGTCAGGTTGATGGGGGCCAGCGCCCAGGCGGCGGCCACGGCCAGGGCGAACATCGGCAACGGAACGACCAGGCTCAGGCCATGCCCGCGCCGTTCGGTCAGGCGGTGCTCGAGCCGGCGCGCGACCAGCAGCGCCAGGGCAAACACGAGCAGCGTGTTGATCAGGTGGATCACCACGTTGGTGATCTTCATCGGGAACGGGTCCAGCCCGAAAAAATAGCGTTCCAGGGCGAAGCTGCCCATGGCGATGGGCCGGTTCAGGCGGCCGGAATCCGCGGAAAACGCCGCGGCGCGCAGCTCGGACCACGACAGGTGATCCATCTCCAGTGCGGTGTTGTCGACGATATTGGGCATGTCGTCGAAGACATAACCCCCGGTACTGCCGGGCGCGTAGACCAGTGCAACAGCCGCCAGCAGGGCGACCAGAAGAATGGTGCTCAGCGTGGTTCCGGATAGGGTGCGGGAGGGTCCGTTCACCGTGGCCTCGTGGCGGATGTCTGGAACTGCGGGGACGGGGTGGAAAAAGAACACCCCGCCGGAGCGGGGTGTTCGGTGCCGGTATCAGCCGATGATCGGCTGAAGGTCAGTCCGGCTTACTGACGGCAGTCGGTCGGCAGGTACTTGGTTTCCAGGCTGCCGGGGCGGCAGTTCCACTGCAGACTGCCGGCGGACGTCGTGGCCGAGAACTCCAGCGTATCCTCGTCGATGGCGGCGTTGGCCTGATTGCCGAAGGTGATCGTGATGATGCCGTCGGCGCTGCTCCCCTCGTTGCCAGACGTGCCAGCATTAACATGGGTCACGTAAGAGCCGGTGATCTCTTCGGAGGGTTCCAGACCGTATGAGGCATTGTCGGAGGCGAACTCGCCGCGCTGGTTTACATATTCGGCCACGGCAGTGCGGGCACCGGCGGCCAGCGACATGCCTTCAGAGACCTGGGCGCGGACGGTGTAGTCCTGGTAGGCCGGCAGGGCGATGGCCGCCAGGATACCGATGATCGCGACGACGATCATGAGTTCGATGAGGGTGAAACCCTTCTGGACTTGCTTGCGCATGGTGTTGCTCCTTGCTTTTGGGAGTTGGTCAGGGTCCTGCTAAACCCTGCCTGAGAGTATGCAATCGTGATGCCAGGTATTGCAATACGCCGGGCAGGGAAATTTGGGCCCGCTTATTCGCCGCGGCATCCCGAGGGCAGCAGGCGGGTAGGGACGTCGCCCTGGCCCACGCACTGCCAGGTCAGCCCGGAACTGGCGGTGGAGGCCGAGAACACCATGTAGCCACCGGCCACGCGGGTATTGGCGTCGTTCCCGATCAGGGCCCGGATGGTGCCGTTATCATGCACCTCAATGGATTCGGTGTAACTCCCCGCATATCCCTGAGGGTCTTCCAGCCCGGCCGATTCGTTGGAGGCGGGGAAGTGGCCCCGTTCGTTGTAGAACTCTTCCACGGCATTCCGCGCCGGACCCACGAGCGAAACGCTTTCCGCGAGCTGTGCCCGCACCTGGTAGTCCGCGTAGGCAAACAGCGCGAGGCTCGCGAGGATGCCGATGATCGCGACCACGATCATGAGTTCGATCAGCGTGAAGCCCTTCTGGATGAGTTGTCGCATGTGGATGCTCCTTTGTTTTTTGTGCGGGCAATCACATTCCGTGCCAACTCATTCACCCCGAGTGTGACGGCGATTGTCAGTCTCGGGTGACGAAATTTGTCACCTCGAGTGACAACCTTGGTCAGTTTGCGGGTATTCCCGAGTGTGCCCATCGGGATTGTCGCCCCGGCTCGTAGTCGCTCTTGTATGCCCCCGCTCCCCCGCCAATAATCCTTCCTCCCCCACGCAGGAGCGCAGTCCCCTGCGCGTGCTGGTGTCCCCGGCGCAATCCACCGTCGACACGAGCAGCGCAGTCCCCTGCGCGTGGGGGTGCTGGACATGCCCGATCGGCCAGAGGGCTGGCCTCCTACGGGCCCGGCACCCTGTGGGAGGCCAGCCCTCTGGCCGATCGGGGTCTGGATGCGCCCCATCGCGCAGGAGCCTGCTTGCAGGCGAACAGCCGGAGCCCGGGCGCATGCACGTCCGGTTCGCGGCCGAGGCCGCTCCAACGGTGCCGCCGCCACCACCGGTCTGTGGGAGCCTGCTCGCAGGCGAAACGCCAAGGTTGTATACAAAGAACAATGATTAAATTCCGGAAAATACGCTACGCCGCCCGCTTCGCCATGCTCGCCGCCGCCCTCGTGCTCCCCGGCGCTGCCGCCGCCGACGTCACCGTCCACGCCGTGTTCGACGGCCGGGCGGTCCTGTCGGTGGACGGCGAGCGGGCCGTGGTGGCCGAGGGCGAGAGCGGTCCCGGCGGGGTTCGGGTGCTGCAGGCGGGCGGCGGGCGTGTGCAGGTGGAGTTCGCGGGGGAGACCCGCTGGCTGGAGCGCGGGGCGGGGGAACCCGCTTCCACAGGGGCTGGCGATGCGGATTCGGCCGATGGTGAAGCCGCGGGCCGTGAGAGAGAGGCCGCCGGCCCCGGGATCACCGTGTACCCCGATTCTCGCGGGGTGCACAGCCTGACCGTGGGCGTGAACGGCCGGGCCATCACCATGGAGGTGGACCGCGAGGCCGAATCGGTGATGCTGCGCGAGCGCGACGCCGAACGCGCCGGGGTGGACGCCGACGGCGGCAATACCGTGCACCTGCGTACCGAGCGCGGCCGCGTGAACGCCCGCCGCGTGACGCTGGATGAAGTGCGGGTGGGCGGCATCCGCCGCAGTGGCGTGAGCGCGGTGATCGTGCCGGACGATCACATCGACCGGGCGCGCCTGGGGCGGACCTTTCTCGACCGGGTGGAGGTGGAACCCAGCGGTGATGCGTTGATCCTGCGGTAGGGGCTGTTCGCGCCGGTTCGCCTGCAAGCAGGCTCCCACAGGCGGGTGGCGGGTGCGTAGGAGCGGCCTCGGCCGCGAACAGACGTGCGTGCGCCCCGGGCTCCGGCTGTTCGCCTGCGAGCAGGCTCCCACAGGCCGATGTGGGGGTGCGTGGGAGCGGCCTCGGCCGCGAACCGGACGTGCGTGCGCCCCGGGCTCAACCTGTTCGCCTGCGAGCAGGCTCCCACAGGCGGTTGGCGGTGGGGGGGGCACCGTAGACATGATGGATTGACCTGCCCGACCTCGAGAGCGTGGGTTATGTTCTCGGGGTTGGGACAACCACCTTCAACACAGAGCCAATATCGAGGGGGCAGGTCATGAACCAGT
>NZ_KB906191.1:0-12896 GCF_000381205.1 Thioalkalivibrio sp. ALE11
CGACCGGCTGTGCGCCGACCACGGGATCGAGCATCGTCTGATCCGGCCGAAACGGCCGCAGACCAACGGAATGGTGGAGCGCTTCAACGGCCGCATCGCCGACTTGCTGCGGACCCGGCGCTTCGGCTCGGGAGAGCATCTGAAGGACACCCTCCGGGACTACCAGCGCCTGTACAACCATCAGATCGGGCAGAAGGCGCTGGGGCACCGAACGCCGGTTGAGACACTCAAGGCCTGGCAACAGGAACGCCCCGATTTATTTCGTAAACGTGTATACAATCAGCCGGGACCCGACACTTAACCCCTTGAGAAATCGCCACATTCCGGTATCGCTCCCAGAAACGGCGCTCCCTTTCGGCACGACTTCCTGTCGCCATCCGCCGACCTCCTTGTTTATCCATGTTTCGGTCATGGGTATGCTGCAGGAACAGCGGCTGCCAGAGCAAGGGACGGCGCCGCGAGAATCAGGTGCTATACAGATTCTGCATATCACCAATATGACAGATTCTGTCTAATCTACTGTTATATTTTCGGAGTGTAGTCCGTGGGAATATCTTTACCCGAAAGGCAAAAATGGCTGGAGCACGCACTTCAGGGGTTGGCATTCTGGATAGGGCATCGGCACTCACTTTTTAATGGCTACCCGCTTACGGAAGGTGCGCTAGTTGCAGAGGCATGTAATTTGATTCAATCGAATCTTCCCCATAATTTGGTTCTTTTTCCAGAGTGCATGTATAAAAACCTAGTCCCGAAGGGTGTCGAAATACAAAATGTAACAGGGCAATCACGCGCAGATCTGGTTCTATGTAGTTCGGGTGCAAAGCCCATCGGTCGCGAAGGAAATATCGCGCAACATGTAGAGTTCGTTTTGGAGGTTAAACGAGGTTCTGCGCAAGCGGGAGAAATTAATGCTGATCTAGAAAGGTTGCACAACTTTTTGATAGCAGATGCGCATCGCGGGGTAAGAGCTTTTCTGCTTGTCGTCTCAGAGAGTTTTGCTCCAAGGAGGTTTGTAAAAGATGGAAAATCTTGGCTAGGCGCTCACGAAATTCCAGGGGCGGATGGGCATTTCCGTGTTCGTAGAACCGTCAAGGCGGCAGCCTCATTCTCAGGAAAAGAGTCGGCCCATTACGTTTGTTTAATTGAGGTCTTCCTTGCCGGACAAAAAGCAAAAAAAATATAACAAGCCGCTCAAATGCGTTCCGGCCACAAAAAGCGTGGCCTCCACCGGACTCGCTAACGCTCGCCGTTTAGCGGGGCGTTAGATTTCAAAGATGATGTTTTCCAACGATTCACCGTTTCTAAATATTCCACAGGCCCTAGATGCAAGACAGGCGCTGTATATCGATGGTTTGAGGCACGCAGCGCAAATAGCAGATCTGGCGTACCGTCGATTGTGTTCAGGGCTTACAGAGCATGTGTTTTCATACTGCAGGAATGAAACGCCTAGAGAATTTACATACCTGTATTTGGACGCTTGGGCATTTATCGACGCGACGGATAGGTTCAGAAGCCTTTGGAAAATGCAACCTGGCACAAAATCGATGCCCGCTCGGTATGCACCGGCTACAGTGCAGGAAAAGCTTGAGGGAATTCGGCAACTGAGGAATGTTTCAGCCCATCTTGCACAAAAAATAGATCAGATAGTGTCTTTAAATTCCTCAGTTCTCGGATCGCTTAGCTGGGTAACTGCAGTGAGTCACACACCACTTGTAGTTAAAACTTGTTTTATCCGACCTGGGGTGATGCCAGCAAAAGTTTCAGATCAGCTGGCAATGCCAGCCGGCCGTGTAGACTTCGTCAATGAGTCGGGGTGGATAACTATGAATGCTGGTAAACATAAAGTCGTGCTCTCTGAGACATATACTGTACTTATCGAACTTGTGAATTATGCGGAGCAAGCACTCTCTGCCGCATTTTCTGATCCTACGTTCGAAACAAAGCGTCCTGCGGATATGTTCGGAATAGCCGAGCTTGATACAGGCAAGCACGACTATTGAAATCTAACAATGTGGTCAACGGGACGCCAACTACGCTGCGCTCCGTTGGCGCCCATTACCACTGGCGTTAGGGCTAAAGAGGGGAATTGATTGCAAATCGCGCTTGTAAACGACACGCCTATTGAACCGTTCCCCAACGGTCGCGGAGCGTGTCCGATGTGCGGCTCTGAGATGATTGCAAAATGCGGCTCTCGTGTGATGCATCATTGGGCGCACCATCGATCAAAGAATTGTGATCCATGGTGGGAAAACGAGACACCTTGGCATCGTGAGTGGAAGAATCAGTATCCGTTGACTTGCCGAGAAGTTTCGCACATAGCGGATGATGGGGAACTCCACCGTGCCGATGTAAAGACGCCGACTGGAATCGTCATTGAGCTACAGCATTCCGCTATGGGCGATGAAGAACGGATCGCCAGAGAGCGCTTCTACAAAAATCTTATTTGGGTTCTCGACGGAAGCGTTTTTTATCAGAATTTCGATATATACCATATGCTACCGGCGCCGGACTCAGGTATCGTTCAAGACATCGTCTGGTCAAAGGCGAAGCGACATAGGAATGGCGCAAACCGGGGTTTGTTCTTTCGGCTTTCTGAGGCGCAAAAAGAAGACCCCGGCGCCACTAAGGCTACCGTGCGCGGGGGCTGGATACACAGCATGAGTGAGATTGAAGAAGATGTGGCTCTCGCATACAGGGGGCACCATCAATATGATTGGGTGCGACCACGGCGTACATGGCTTGATGCCGAGTGCCCAGTTTACGTAGATTTTGGGGGCGAGCATTTGGCCAGACTGGAGAACTACGATGATTCCGGTCTTCCATGCATACAATGGGTGGCAAAAAGAAAATTCCTGCATGATTCGATGCATGAAGAGCGCGCAGAAAATATCGCATCGCGCTTCTATCCAATTCGATGAAGGAAGCCCTAACCAGGCCATCCAGCCGACGCTCTTGCCGCGCGCGGCTGATGGCTGGCGTTAGCTTTAATAGATCGAGCCAATCAGGGCGAATATGACTAATCCCAAATACCGAAGTTGGTTAAAAGAATATTGTGACGATCACGGCGATCACATGATCAGGGCGTCTGAGGAGATGGTTCTTTACCTTCTGGAAATCGATAGAAAACTACCAAATGAATATGGGTGGAGGTTTTCAAGCGAAGATGCATTGAGAAAGCAGCTTAATGAGGCCGCCAATAACTATAGGGAACGGAACTCTATCTTTTGGGAAGATCAAGCGCGTAACGTAGAAGCATACTCTGTAATGACGTTATGGCGCGGCGCCGAACTGGCTAGGGCCTGTTTGAATGGGGTCAATGAGAAAGAGGTTATTGCACCAGCCGTTTTGGGTCGCTCATTACTGGAGCTTTCAACTGTTTTCCTTTTGAACGCCAACTCATTGCACAAAACTTTCGGAGAGCTATCTTTTCCAGAAAATACTTTGGTCACCTCAACCGAGGTGGAGGAATTGGTGGTAAAGATGATTTGGGGTACAAGATATGGAGAGCCAGAGCCTCACGTTACACAAACGAATATCATGACCTCGCTCCAGCGCTTATCAAGGAACCCCAAAGCTGACAAATTGATGCCGACCTACAATTTTCTTTGCGACATAGCCCATCCGAGCTTCATTGGGAATACAAGCTATTGGTCGCATGTTGAATCGGTTTATCCTGATGGATCTGAGAAGAGAATATTGTCGCGCTCATCAAGCAGGCAGTTCAATGAAGAAATACTCGATAAAACAATTTGGGCGCTAGGTTGGTCATCGGCTTGTATTAGAAATGCTTTTGAAATCATGAGCGAGGCAAACCAAATTTTGTTAGGAAAATTGAAAGCAAGCTAACAAATGGCTGTTGTCGGACGAGCCTACGCTTCGCTCCGGCACGCCGCAAAGCCTGGCGTTATGCATCGTTGGCGCAGGCGGGCTTTAACGAACAGCAATATCGAATTTTCAGCGTAGATACGCAATAAGGGCATAGATGACCACCAACACCACCAACCTCATCAACTTCGTCTTCGAGATCGCCAACAAGCTCCGTGGCCCCTACCGGCCGCCGCAATACCGGAAGGTCATGCTCCCCATGACGGTGTTGCGTCGCCTTGATTGCGTGCTGGCCCCCACCAAGGAGCAGGTGCTGAAGGAGTACGAAAAGCTTCAGGCTCGCGGTCTGGAGGGTGACGCCCTGCACAAGGTGCTGGCACGCAAGGCCAGCCAGGGGCGCGAACACCCGCTCTACAACATCAGCCCCTACACCTTTGAGAAGCTGCTGGCGGACCCGGAGAACATCGCCACCAACCTCACCAGCTATATCAACGGTTTCTCCGAATCCGCCCGGGTGATATTCGAGGCCTTCGGCTTCGAGTCGGAGATCGAGAAACTGGATAAGGCCAACCGCCTGTATCTCATCGTCAAGGAGTTTGCCGACCCGCGCATTGACCTGCACCCGGACCGGGTCAGCAACCACGACATGGGCTATGTCTTCGAAGAGCTGGTGCGCAAGTTCAACGAGCAGGCCAACGAGGAGGCCGGGGACCACTTCACCCCGCGCGAGGTGATCCGCCTGATGGCCCATCTGCTCTACACCGAGGACGAGGAGGTCTACACCCCCGGCATTGCCCGCACCATCTATGACCCGACAGCGGGCACCGGCGGCATGCTGTCGGTCTCCGAGGAATACATCACTGAACAGAATCCCCAGGCTCACCTGGCGCTGTACGGGCAGGAGTACAACGAGGAATCGTGGGCCATCTGCCGCTCGGACCTGCTGATCAAGGACGAGCCGGTGGACAACATTGCCTTTGGCGACACCCTGGGCGATGGCGAGACCGGCGACGGCCACCCGGACAAGACCTTCCACTACATGCTGGCCAACCCGCCCTTCGGCGTGGAGTGGAAGCCGCAGGAAGACTATGTGAAGAAGGAGCACAGGGAACTGGGCTTCAACGGCCGCTTCGGCCCCGGCCTGCCGCGCATCAACGACGGCGCCACGCTGTTTCTGCTGCACATGCTCAGCAAGATGAAGCCCAGCCCTGAACAAGGGGGGGAGGGCTCGAAGATCGCCATCGTCTTCAACGGCTCGCCCCTGTTCAACGGCGAGCCCGGCCCCAGCGAGAGCAACATCCGCCGCTGGATCATCGAAAACGACTGGCTGGATGCCATCATCGCTCTGCCGGACCAGCTCTTCTACAACACCGGCATCTACACCTACATCTGGCTGGTCAGCAACCGCAAGCCCATTGATCGCAAGGGCAAGGTGCAGCTCATCGACGGCACCCGCCACTACCGCAAGATGAAAAAGAGCCTGGGCAACAAGCGCAACGAGCTGAGTGATGACCACATCGAGGAATTAACCCGCCTCTATGCCGACTTCAGGGACGGCGCCACCTGCCGGGTGGGCGTGAACGGCGAGCAGACCGAGCGGGTCTGCTCGAAGGTCTTCGACAACCGCGACTTCGGCTACCTGAAGGTCACCGTGGAGCGCCCCCTGCGGCTCAACTTCCAGGTCAGTGCCGAGCGCATCGAGCGCCTCTGGCAGGAGACCGCCTTTATTAATCTCGCCAAGAGCAAAAAGCGCAAGAACCCGGCTGAGATGGAAGCCGAGGTAATGGCCGGCGAGGCGACCCAGCAGCGCATTATCACCCTCCTCCAGAGCCTGGACGACCAGCTCTACACCGACCGCGCCGCGTTCGAACCGCGGCTCAAGGCCGCCTTCAAAGAGGCCGGCGAGAAACTGCCGGCGCCGATCAAGAAGGCGATCCTCAATGCCCTGTCCGAGCGTGACCCGGAGGCCGCCATCTGCCGCGACAGCAAGGGCAACGCCGAGCCGGATACCGAGCTGCGCGATACCGAGATCGTGCCGTTGCCCGCCGACATTCCGCTGCCGCTTCCCATCGGCTACGACAAGGACGCCGACAACAGCCAACTGCTGGAACTGGTCCGCGACCACTGCGAGGCCTACCTGGCCCGCGAGGTGCTGCCCTTCGTCGAGGACGCCTGGATCGACCAGGACAAAACGAAGGTAGGCTACGAAATCCCCATCAACCGGCATTTCTATGTCTATGAACCGCCCCGGCCGCTGGAAGAGATCGAGCAGGATATCCAGAGCCTGGAAGGCGAGATTCTGGAGATGCTGAAGAAGGTCACGGCATGAGCTGGGGGGAACTTATTCTCTACCGCAGCGAGGACGGCCGGGCGGAGATCCAGCTCCGCGCCGAGGGCGAGACCGTCTGGCTGACCCAGGCGGAGATGGCCGAGCTGTTCGACACCACCCCTCAGGCCATTACCCAGCACATCCGGGCCATCTATGAAGAGGGCGAGCTGAGCCCGGAGGCAACTTGTAAGGATTCCTTACAAGTTCGCCAGGAGGGCCAGCGCCAGGTGCGCCGCCGCCTCAAGGCCTACAGCCTGCCCATGATCCTGGCTGTGGGCTACCGTGTGCGCTCGCCCCGGGGCACCCAGTTCCGCCAGTGGGCCACCGCCCATCTGGAGGAGTACCTGGTCAAGGGCTTCGTCATGGACGATGAGCGCCTGAAGGAGCCCGGCGGCTGGGACTACTTCGACGAGCTGCTGGCCCGCATCCGTGACATCCGCGCCTCGGAGAAGCGCTTCTATCAGAAGGTGCGCGATCTGTTCGCCCTCTCCAGCGACTACCGGCCCGACGACCGCGACGCCAACCTGTTCTTCGCCGAGGTGCAGAACAAGCTGCTCTACGCCGTCACCGGCCACACCGCCGCCGAAATCGTGGTCCAGCGCGCCGACCCCAACTCTCCCAACATGGCGCTCACCAACTGGAAGGGCGCGCGGGTACGCAAGCAGGATGTCACCATCGCCAAGAACTACCTCAGCGCCGACGAGGTGGACACCCTCAACCGCCTGGTGGTGATCTTCCTCGAACAGGCCGAACTGCGAGCCAGGGAGCGCAAGGACCTGACCCTGGACTACTGGCGCAACAACGTGGACCGGCTGCTGGAATTCAACGAACGGCCCGTCCTCGACGGCGCGGGCAGCATCAGCCGGGACCGCATGGAACAGATCGCCCACGAGCGTTACGAGCAGTTCGACGCCCAGCGGCGGCGGGACGAGGCACTGGAGGCCGATGCCGAGGAGCTGCGGGAACTGGAGGCGCTGGAGAAGCAGGTCAAGAAGGAGGGTAAGTCATGAATGCAACCTCCTCATCTGTCCAGCTGGGTGCCATGGACCTCTATCACCCGCTCCCTTGCCCCGATGGTTGGACAACTCGTCGACTGCGGTTTGTGACGCGGATCAACAAGGCGCAGCCGATTACGTTGGCGCCGGAGGACGAAGTCTCTTTCGTGCCCATGGCCGCGATTGGTGAACATGGCGGCATTCAGCTCGATCAAGTCAAAGCACTGGACGAGATCGGCGACGGCTATACTTACTTTGCCGACGGCGATGTCGTTGTCGCGAAGATTACTCCGTGTTTTGAGAACGGCAAGGGCGCGTTCGCGGAGGGTCTGAGGAACCGCATTGCCTTTGGCACAACCGAGCTGCATGTCATTCGCCCGGCCAAAGATATGGACGGACGTTTTCTGTTTTATCTGAGCATTTCTGAACTGTTCCGTAAGCTGGGTGAAGGTGCCATGTATGGCGCTGGCGGGCAAAAGCGCGTGCCTGATCAGTTCATCAAGGACTTTCAGGCTCTGGTACCTCCGGTGGATCAACAACAAAAAATCGCCGCCTTCCTTGACCGCAAGACCGCCGAGATCGACACCCTGATCGCCAAAAAGCGCCGCCTGCTCGACCGGCTGGCCGAAAAGCGCACCGCCCTGATCACCCGCGCCGTCACCAAGGGCCTCAACCCCGATGTCCCCATGAAAGACAGCGGCATCGAGTGGCTGGGGGAGATTCCGGCGCATTGGGATGTTCAGCCGGTTTACAGTAGATACTCTGTTCTGCTCGGTAAAATGCTTGATGAGAGGCGAATTAAGGGAAAGAACTTGGTTCGGTATTTGCGCAATGTGGATGTCCAGTGGGATAGCATCAGATATGAGGCGTTACCACAAATGGATATCGAGGAATTCGAGTATAGTCGGTATCTAGTCGAAAGTGGTGACCTACTGGTCTGTGAAGGTGGCGAAATTGGAAGATGTGCGATTGTGGGAGAACTTTCAGAAGTAACAGCTTACCAGAAAGCCTTGCATAGACTCCGCCCAATAAGAGTTGAAGAACAACCAAGATACATGTTTTACACGCTTTTCGCTGCGGCAAAGAATGGAGTTCTCAGCGTGGGAGGCGTATCTACGATTAGCCACTTAACGGCTGAACAATTGCGAAGGTTCAGGTTCGCCACTCCGCCTGGCGAGGAACAAAAGGAGATAGCAGGGTACTTAGATCACAGCCTGGAGATTATCGATTCGTCGTGTGGGCTCATATCAACCGCAATTGATCGGCTAGAGGAATACCGCTCCGCCCTGATCACCAACGCCGTCACCGGCCAGATCAAGGTGGCCTGAACCGGAGAAGCCCATGCACCAGGAAATCTACTTCGAACAGGCCATGGAGCAGTCGCTGATTGAGCGGGGCGGCTACGAGCGCGGTGATGCCGGCGGCTTCGATCCGGTGCGGGCGCTGTTCCCTGAGGAAGTCATTGCCTTTGTCTCCGTCAGCCAGCCCGAGCGCTGGCAATCCCTGGTGAAACTGCACGGTGACAAGGCGGAAGAGGTGCTGCTGAGTTCGCTGGTCAAGGAGCTGGCCTCCAAGAACGCGCTGCATGTGCTGCGCCACGGCTTCAAGTGCTTCGGCAAGACCTTCCGCCTGGCCTATTTCGCCCCGAACACCGGCATGAACCCGGAGGCCGCCGCAGCCTACGGCCACAACCGGCTGCGGGTGACCCGGCAGGTGCATTTCAGCGAGAAGCACCCGAAGAAATCGCTGGACATGGTGCTGTCGGTCAATGGCCTGCCGGTGGTGATGCTGGAGCTGAAGAACCCCATGACCGGGCAGACGGTGGACGACGCCATGGGCCAGTACCGGCGCGACCGCGACCCGGCCGAGCCGATCTTCCGCTTCAAGGAACGGGCCCTGGTGCATTTCGCCGTGGACCCGGACCAGGCCTTCATGACCACCCGCTTGGCTGGCGACGATACCCGCTTTCTGCCGTTCAATCGCGGTCATAACTTCGGCGCCGGCAACCCGCCCGCCGAGGATGGCAACTACCGTACCGCGTATCTCTGGGAGCAGGTGCTGACCCGCGACAGCCTGATGGACATCCTCGCCCGCTTCCTGCATCTGGAGGTGAGCGAGAGCAAGGTCACCACCAAAAAGGGCGTCAAACGCCACCGGAAGGAAACCCTGATCTTCCCCCGCTTTCACCAGCTCGACGCGGTGCGCAGGCTGATCGACTCCGCCCGCGAGAAGGGGCCGGGGCACAACTATCTGGTGCAGCATTCGGCGGGCTCGGGCAAGTCCAACTCCATCGCCTGGCTGGCCCATCGGCTGTCCAGCCTGCACGATGCCGAGGACAACAAGGTCTTCGATACCGTGGTGGTGATCACTGACCGCCGGGTGCTGGACCAGCAGTTGCAGAACACCATCTATCAGTTCGAGCACAAACAGGGGGTGGTGCAGAAGATCGACGAGAACACCCAGCAGCTCGCCCAGGCACTTTCTTCCGGTGTGCCCATCATCATCTCCACCATCCAGAAGTTCCCCTTCATCACCCAGGCCATGGACACCCTAGCGAAGAAGGGCGAGGCAGTGGAACTGAATACCGGCGGCAAGCGCTTCGCGGTGATCGTGGACGAGGCGCACAGCTCCCAGTCCGGCGAGACCGCCATGGAGCTGCGCAAGGTGCTCAACCGCGACGGCATCGAATCGGCCATCGCCGAGGAGTTTCTGGATGTGGAAGAGGAAGACCTGTCCGAGGAGGCGCGCCGGGAGCTGTTCAAGGAAATGCTCAAGCGCCCGCGCCAGCCCAATATCAGCTTCTTCGCCTTCACCGCCACGCCCAAGTTCAAGACTCAGGCGGTGTTCAACGAGCCCGGCCCGGACGGTCAGCCGCCGTTTCACCTCTACTCCATGCGTCAGGCCATCGAGGAAGGCTTCATCATGGATGTGCTGGAGCACTACACCACCTACAAGACCTACTATGGGCTGATCAAGTCCATCGAGGACGACCCGCAGGTGCCGAAACGCAAGGCGGCCCGGGCGCTGGCCCGGTTCATGTCGCTGCACCCGCACAATATTGCCCAGAAGGTGGAGGTGATCGTCGAGCACTTCCGCCACAACACCCGTCACCGCATCGGCGGCCGGGCCAAGGCCATGGTGGTGACCGCCTCGCGCCTGCACGCGGTGCGCTACAAACAGGCCTTCGATAAATACATCAAGGATCACGACATTACCGGCATCCGCTCGCTGGTGGCCTTCTCCGGCAGTGTCACCGACCCGGATTTCCCCGATCAGTCCTACACCGAAGTGGGCATGAACGAGGGCATCAAGGAATCAGAGTTGCCGGACCGCTTCGCCTCCGAGCACTACCAGGTGTTGCTGGTGGCCGAGAAGTACCAGACCGGCTTTGACCAGCCGCTGCTGCACACCATGTATGTGGACCGGCGGCTTTCGGGCATACAGGCGGTGCAGACCCTATCCCGCATCAATCGCACCGCCCCCGGCAAGGAAGACACCTTCGTGCTGGATTTCGTCAACGAGCCGGGCGAGATCTACGAGGCCTTCAAGCCCTACTATGAAGTCACCCCGGCCGGAGAGCCAAGCGACCCCCACCAGCTCTACGACCTGCAACACCGACTGGAAGAGCACCAGGTCTTCACCACCGATGACGTCAACGCCTTCGCCGAGGTCTGGTACAAGAACCGCAATGAACCCACCGCGCGGGATCACCAGAAGATCAACGCCATTCTCGATCATGCCGTAGAGCGGTACAAAGCGCTGGACGACGACCATCAAGACCAGTTCAAGAGCCAGCTCGCCAGCTTCCGAAATCTCTACGCTTTTCTGGCCCAGATCATCCCCTACCAGGACAGCAGCCTGGAAAAACTCTACAGCTACGCCCGCTTCCTGCTCCACAAGCTGCCCCGGCGTGCCGATGACACCGTGTTCGAGCTGGAAGACGAGGTCTCGCTGAAATACTACCGCCTGCAGAAGATCAGCGAGGGCGCCATTGATCTGGGCGTGGGTGAGGCGAAAGCGTTGTACGGACCTACCGAGGTGGGTAACGGCAAGGCTGAGGATGACGAAGTGGAGCTGTCCACACTGATCGGCAAGCTCAACGACCGCTTCGGCACCGAGTTCACCCCCGCCGACCAGCTCTTCTTCGACCAGATCGCCGAGAGCGCCGTCGAAAATGACACCCTGCGCGAAGCCGCCCAGGCCAATACTCGCGATAATTTCGCACACGTCTTCAACCGCATGCTGGAGAACCTGTTCATCGAGCGTATGGATGGCAATGAGGAAATCTTCAGTCGCCTGATGAACGATGACGACTTCCGCCGCGTGGCCGGTGAGCATCTGTTGCATGAGGTGTATGAGCGGTTGCAGGCAAGCGAGAAAAACAATGCATAACAAAAGCATGCAGCGGACGGCGCTTCGCGCCGCCGCTGATGCTTGGCGTTATCTCGCATAGACCCTGCTGTGCGTCATATCCCGCGGATTTACAGGAGGTATGAACTACATGGACACCACCCGTCTGTCATTTCCCGAGGCCACCGGTCTCAGGCGGTACGACGCCGAACTGGCCTCCTGCCTGGCCGATCACTCCACCCTGGTCTACAAGGGCCACCGCGAGATCGTTACAACCCTCACCGCGGCCGGGTACGACCGGGTCGTCATCTTCCGCGACGGCGGCACCAACGCCTATCTGGCGCGCTGCGGTTCAACCCCGGAGGAGGGCGAACGCCGCTGGGTGCTGGCGTGGCGGGGCACCGAGGCCGATTACCAGGACATCATCGCCGATGTCACCGTCTTCAAGCGCACCGCCGACTACCAGCGCCAGTGGCGCGTCCACGGCGGCTTCCTGACCGCCCTGCAGGGCGTCTGGGGCTCCTGGTGGGACCCGGACCTGCCCGACAACGCGGATGGTGCCGAGGTGACGCGCGTCGGCGCGGAGGGGGTGACGGAGATCATCGCCAGGGAAGTCGGCGAACAGGACCGACTCGTGGTCACCGGACACAGCCTCGGCGGCGCACTGGCCCAGCTCGCTGCCTTCTACCTCCACCGCGACCTGTTCGGCGACGGCGGCCAGCTCGCGGCCGTCTACACCTTCGGCTCTCCCAGAGTGTTCGGCGCCGAGCAGGCCAGGCACCTGGAGCGCGCATCGCCTTACCCCCATTTCCGGATCGTCAACGGCGCCGACCTGGTGCCCCGGGTGCCGCCGGTGGTGATCGGGTTCCGACACACCGGCTGCAACGTCTACATCGAGCGCAACGGCGATATCCGCAAGGCCCCGTCCTGGTGGCGCGTCTTCAAGGATGTCGGCTGGCGTCAGGCGGTGCTGGTCGGCCTCACGCTGCTGCTGGTATGGGGCGGCCTCACCGGACTGGAGGCGCTCGGCATGGTGACCCTGCCATGGTATGCGAAGGGCATCGTCATGGCCGTGCTCGCCATCGCCGCGGCGCAACTGCTGCCGAAGCTGCTGCGCCGTAAGCGTCCGGGCAACCCCGGGACTGCGGCTTACAGGTTCGGAGTCGGGATTTTGAGATCGTCCGGGGTGAGGCGGTGCGGCAGGAGGGCCTCGACGGCGTCCGGGGTGGTCGCCGTCGGCAGGGTCTCGAACAGGTAGTGCAGGTAGGCGCGTGGCTCGAGTCCGGCGGCCTTCGCGGTCTCCACCAGGGTGTAGAGCATCGCGCTGGTCTCGGCCCCCTTGGGGCTGCCGGAGAACAGCCAGGCCTTGCGCCCCACGGCGAACGGCCGGATGGCGT
>NZ_KB906192.1:0-12830 GCF_000381205.1 Thioalkalivibrio sp. ALE11
CGTCTTCGGACGATGGGTACGGTCTTCCACCTCGGTGCGCCGGCGGCGCCACTTGCGCACCGTCATGCGACTGATGCCGTAGCGCCGGGCCAGTTCCGGGTCGCTGACGCCGGCCGGCGCCTCCTGCAGTTCCTGCCGGATCCGGGGTGTGGTGCGGGCGTTGGAATGGATCGTACTCGCCATGCGGTCAGCCTCCCGTTCGCTCATCGGGCACAATACTCATCCACTCCCGGGCATGAAACAGGGGTGCCTTCTCTCGCGGTATGCAATCAGACGAGACCTGACAAGTACCGCTCAGGTTGCGGTCTCCGGCGGCCTGCCGGCAAGCTCGAATTACCTCTCCACCATACCCGAGGAATCGTCATGAGCCGTTTCGAAGAACGCATCACCCGTCTCGAACAGACCCTGCCGCACGTGGAGCCGGCGGAGCTGGCGCGCTGGCGGGAGGCCGGTGAACCGCTGCTGCTGGTGGACGTGCGCCAGCCGGAAGAGGCGCAGGGAGCGTCCATCGAGGGGGCCGTGAACATCCCCCGGCCCAGGCTGGAGGCCAGCATCGAGTCCCATCTGGAGGATCCGGCGCAGCCCGTGGTGGTGTTCTGTGGCGGGCGCGGGCGCTCCCATCTGGTGGCCGAGAGCCTGCGCGCGATGGACATCGACGCCCGCGTGCTGCGCGGCGGATCGGCAGCCTGGCAGGAATATTGCAGCGAGTCGGGTTCCAATCCGAACCCGGGGTAGTCCTTCGTATGAGCAATAACGCTTCTTCGGCCGGTTGTGGCCAGGGCATGAATCCGGAACTCCAGCGCCGTCACCAGCACGACCAGAGCGTGTTTCACCGGCTGCTGGAACGTCACGATGCGATCCAGCGTACGGTGACCCACATTGACGGAGGGCTGCGCAGCGTCACGACCTCGCGCGATCCCGAAGTGGTCCGGCTGCTGCATGATCACGTGCCGGCGATGCACCGTCGGCTGCAGGAAGGTTTTCGGTTGCGCCGCTGGGACCCGCTGTATGTCGCGATCTTCGATCAGCGGCATCGGGTGTCCATGGACATCGAGCTGCGTGCCGATGGAGTGGTGGTCGAGGAGACCAGTGACGACGCCGAGGTGGTCGAGCTGATCCGGGCGCACGGCCGGGCGGTGGATGGCTTCGTGGCCAGGGGGCAGGCCGCCGCGGTACAGCCCTCCCCGATGCCGGGAGAGACGACCGAGATCTCCTCCTGAGCGTGGCGGGCAATCCCGGTTCTTGCGGGGTGGTGACAGAAACGACATGAAAACCGGGGGAAGGACTGCCCATAAAGGCAGCCCTCCCGGTCCCCGGACCGGACGTTCTAGAAGTCGTACCGGACCCCGGCGTGGAGGAAGCGGCCGGGATCCGCTGCCAGCGAACTTTCATTGTCGGCATCGAACAGGTTGTCGATCCCGCCGCGCAGGGTGACGTCCTCCCAGGCCGCCGGCGCGTACTCCACGTTCAGACTGGTCAGGGTGAACGAGCGATCCCATTCGTCCCCGGCCACGCGTACCTCATCCACGTAGCGGCTGCGCAGCTGCAGGCGCAATTCTTCCGTGGGCGTCCACAGTGCGCTCGCCACCATGGTGAGTTCCGGCGTGTCGCTCAGGGTCTCGCCGCTGTCCCGATCGATCGCATCCATCCAGGTGCCCCCCAGGCGCAGCTCCACCTGCGAGTTGAAGTCCGCGCCCAGGCGGGTCTCCACGCCGCGGGCGCGGGCGTTGCTCACGTTGCGGAACGTGCGGTAGTCGCCATCGCTCTGGGTCTGCGCGATCCGGTCATCGAACTCGGTATAGAACAGGCCCACGTCGTAATGCCCCGTGGTGGTGTCGCTCAGGCGCAGGTCGCCGGCGATGCCGAGCTCGGCATTGCGGCTGGTCTCGGGGTCGAGTTCATGGCGCGTCTTGCCGACAGCCGGATCGACGACATGGGCGCCCAGCACCCGCTGTCCGCGCGGGTTCAGGGTGTCCACGTGGAACGAACGCAATTCCGGCAGCTTGAACCCCTCGGCATACTGCACGCGCAGCCGGGCCTCGGGGGCCAGGCGATAGACCGCGCCGGCCTGCAGCGAGGTGTTGTCGACCTCGGTGGAGGTCTCGTCGTGGCGGGCGCCGTAGACCAGATCCAGGCGCTCGCTGATCGCCCATTCGTGCTGCAGGAACACCCCGCCGACCCACTGGTCGTCTTCCGGCTCGTGCGCCGGTTCGCGGTCGCGGTAGGTCTGATGCTTGTGTTCGAAGCCGGTCAGTACCGTGTGGCGGGCGTCGGGCCGCCAGGTGGCGGCGAAGTCGTGGACGCGGTCGGTGAAGGTGACCTCGCGCGGGCCGAATTCGCTGTCCCCGGTGGCATCGAAGCCGAAGTCCGCGGCCTCGAGGAAGGTGTTGGAGCGGTCCATCTCGAACTTGCTTTCGTAGGCCTGGTAATTCAGCTCCAGGGTGTCGGTCACGAACCATTCGGCGGCCACGGCCAGATCGCGCCGCTCGCTGTCCTCGCTGCGCTGTGCCGGGAACTGCAGGGCGCGCACCGGATCGCCATTGTTGTTCGTGTAGCCGGTGGCCACCGGCGGACGCTCGTGCAGGAAGCGCCGCTCGCGCTCTTCGCGCAGCAGGCCGGCCTCCAGCTCCACGTTGAAGTCGTCGGTGAACCAGTGGCTGACGCCGGCGCGCAGGTTGTAGACCCGCGCGCTCTCGCGGCGGTCCTCGTCGAAGGCGTAGCGGTCCTGGATCGCGTGGTCATCATCCAGCGCGCCGGACTCCGACGGCCGGACCTGCTCGCCCTGCTCGGCGATGCGCACGTCGGCAATGGCGCCTTCGGAATACGCTTCGCGGTCCAGCACATCCGCCAGCAGCCGGAACCGGGTGTCGCGGGTGCCGCCGCCCAGAAACAGCGAACCGTTGATGCGCTCCCCGCCATCGGCGCTGGCGGGCATGCCGCCCTGCAGCTCCACGCTGCCTTCGAAACCCGCATCCGGCCGGCGGGTGATCACGTTGATCACGCCGGCCACCGCATCCGAGCCGTACACCACGCTGCCGGGGCCCTTCACGATCTCGATGCGCTCCACGTGGCTGACCGGGATGCGGTTGAGCTCGAAGCCGCGGCCGGAGGTGCCGCTGATCCGGCGGCCATCCAGCATGTAGACGATGTCGGCGCGGCCGCCGCCGCGGATCGAGAAGCGGTTGCCGTCGGCACCGGTAAACAGGCTGGATCCGGCCTGCAGGGCCTCGTCCAGCATGGTCGCCCCGCTGCGACGGATGTCCTCGCCGGTGATCACTTCGGTGGAGGCGGGCGTGTTCTCCACCAGACGCTCGGTGCGGGTCGCCGCCGTTACGGTGACCTGTGGCAGTACCCGTGCGGAATCGTCGGGGTCTTCTTCGCCGGTGGCCGGCGGTGCCGCCAGCAACAAGGGCACGGCCGCGGCACCGCCCAGCAGGGCCGCGGGAAATCTCTTCTTCGGGAACATTGCGAACTCTCTTTGCGCACCGCCCGTGCGCCGTGGTCGTGGGTGTCGACCGCGGGGGTGCGGGCGTGCGCCATCGTCGGCGCGTCGTGAACGACGCGCAGCGATGTCGATTCGCCCGGCGATACCGCTCCCCGCGGTTCTCCGTTGTCCTCCGGGCCGGTCTCCGGGCTTGCGGGCTGGAGCCGTTGGCTCCGGGGCAGACCACCTTCCCGCGAAGTACGCCCTGAACGGACGCGTTCTTCGCAGTGGTTCGCATGGGTCTGCCGTGACCCGCCTACCGTTGCGGGGGCAGCGCCGGACTTGTGCGCAGGTCGAGGCCGGGCACGCACCGGACTTCCCGTTTCACTCGTCGTCGGGATGGCGACGAAGCACCCGGGGGAGACGGAATATTAGTGAGGACTAATGTGTTGTGTCAAACCAACAGTGTCCGGTTGACCCACGGTCGCGGCGGCCAGTGCCTGGCATGTGGTTTGCTTCGGGATCCAGATCGGACGGATTTAAAAAAGGGCCGCCGGGTCGGTGCGGGGGGCACCGAGAGCCGACGGCAAAATCCAGAAGAGATGGAGGAGAGAAGGGGCCAGGGGCCCCTGCATGGCGAACCGACGCTGAGCTGCCGTCGACTCGACAATGGGAATTATACACGGCCGCAAATTGGAATCAATCCATATTCGAAAATTTTTTGGAGATGATTTTCCCCTTTTGACAGTAACTTGCGAGCGTTCGGGTGTCACAGGTGGCATTTTATTGTATTAGCAGCTGCCAATATTCGCAGTTCAGGGCGTGACCGGATCGGCGGCATCGGCATGTGGCCGCGTCATGGCGGGAAATACGAGTTGGCAGGGAGATTGCTTCTTCCGGGCAGGATCATCAGCAAGAGGCCGACAGACCATGACGATGCACCTGAGAATGATCGATTGCGGCGGTCACCTTGACGCCGAAGCCCGCAAGCAGCACGAGCGTGAGCAGGTGGTCTTTCAGCGCCTGCTGGAGTCCCACGACGCAATCCGGAGGGAGCTGGAGTTCATCGAGGGTGGTACCCGGACGGTGACGACGGCAACGGATCCGGAACTGGCCGCACTGCTGCGGGTGCACGTGCCGGAACTGCATCGGCGGCTGCGCGAGAGCGCACACTTGCGTGACCGTGATCCGCTGTATCGCACCCTTTTCGAGCAGCGCGGGCGCATCGAAGTGCACGTGGAAGAGCGCCCGGACGGCGTGGTGGTGGACGAGGTCAGCGAGGACCCGGATCTGGCGCACAAGCTGCGCGAGCACGCCACGCAGGTGAACACCTTCGTCCTGGCGGCGCGCGAGCTCGCTCGCCAGTACCCGCCGGTGATGGCCGATGATGCGGCGCCCGAGCGGGTTGGCCGGGTGGCCTGAAGGCGGTCGACCGCGCCGGTTGCGGAAACCGTTGAGCCGGACCGGAACGTGGCGGGCGTCCCGAAACGGAGCTTGCCAAATCCCCGAACGGCACCTACAAGAATGGGTGGAGTCCACACAACCCTGGAGGTTGATATGTCCCCATCCATGCGTTCAGCACTGTTGGCCGGCGGCCTGATGACTCTGGCCGCCGCGCCCGTTCATGCCGATTCGGCCACGTTCAACACCCCCAGCCTGACACCCGAAATCGCGACCAAGGCCGTCGAGGCCGCGGTGGATGCCTGTCGTGATCGCAACGCACAGGTGACCGCGGCGGTGGTCGACCGCTTCGGGACGACCCAGGCTCTCAAGCGGGATCGGTTCGCCGGTCCGCACACCGTTGGCACTGCACAGAGCAAGGCCTGGACGGCGGTCAGCTTCCGTACCGATACGCTGGAGCTGCGCGGGGACACCTTCCCGGGCGAGGGCAGCTACGGCATCCAGCACCTGCCCAACGTCACCATCCTGGGCGGCGGCGCTCAGGTCACCTCCGACGGGCGCATCGTCGCGGGCATCGGGGTGTCGGGTGGTCCCAGCGGCGATGTCGACCACCAGTGCGCGATGGATGCGATCGACGCCATCCAGGACGATCTGCTCTGACGGTGCATTATCCGGCCCTGCCCGTACCGGGGAGGGCCGGTTTCAGCGGCGCTTCTTGCGCCCGCGCCGGCGGCGGCCGACCTTGACCCGCTCCGCCGCGGCCTGCAGATGCGCACGGGCCTCTTCCGGCACACGGCGCGAACAGCGCACGCGAACGCCGTCGCGGCCACGCACCGCGGTGATCCTGCCGCCCTGCAGCCCGTGGCGGCTGACTACCTCGCGCACCGCGTGCAGGAAATTGCGCGGCGGATCCCCGCGGGTGGTGTGCACGCTGCCGTCTTCTTCGATCACCACGCTGAACAGGATGCTCACCTGCCATACCAGCAGAACGGCGGCGATGATCAGAAAGCCGATCATCAGCACAAAGGCGATGAACATCATCAGCGCAGCACGAAGACCGAAACCGGGAGGCGCCGGGCGAGCTCACCCGCATTCGAACTGATCAGATGCAACCGGTCGGCCACGCCCGGGATGTGCGAGGCCATCACCACCAGGTTGGCATCCAGTTCCTTCTGCGCCTGAGCCAGCTTGTCATCCAGCTCCACCGCCACGTCGTTGCTGTGCATCAGCTTCGAATCGGTGCGAATGCCGTATTTCTCGCCCTGTTCGCGGGCGAAGTCCGCCAGATGCCTTGCCATTTCCTCCGGGGTCCGGGCGGCTCGGTTGGCCAGGCTCCCCGAAACCGTCACGTAGTACACCGTGGCGTCGTACTCCCGTGCCATCCTGGCCGCGATTTCGAGGCTGTTCTGCAGCTTGTCGGTGTGTTCGAGATCCACCGGGATCATGATTCGTTCAAACATGGTTGTTTCCTTAACGGTTCGGTCGGCCCGCCCGACCTTTCAGCCGTATAGCAGATTCCGGCGGGGCGGGGCAGTCGGCTGACGGCCACGGTGATATGGTTTCACAGTTTTTGTCCCGGAGGATATGCGTTGGCAGCGGAAACAGGGGGCGGGGAAGACCCGTACAAGGTCCGGCTGACCCCGGCGTTCTCCGTACTGGTGGGGGGGCACCGCGGGCAGCGGCTGGAGCGCAACTGGCTGTCGCACGGAGATACCGAAGCCCGCCGGGCCAGTCTGCAGGCCACCCTGGAGCGGGTGCTGCGGCGGCTGTACGGCGCGGCCGCGGAACGTTTCGCCAGTACCGATGCGGTGTATGCGGACGTGTCGCCGGTGATGCGGCTGATCACCGGGCGTGCCACCGGAACCAACGAGCTGGCGCGATCCGCGGCCGCGCGTCTGGATGTGGACCTGCATCTGATGTCCACCAGCCCCGAGACGGCCGGCGAGCCGGGAGCGCATGCCCGCCGTGGCGTGGTGCTGGGGGCCGAGCCCGTCCATGGTGCGGAGGGCCCGCCTGAGTCGGTGCACCGCCTGCGGGATGACCTGGCGCTGACGTTTTCGGACATGCTGGTGGCCGTGTGGGACGGGCAGGAACCCCACGAGGTCACCAGCGGCGCGGGGCAGATGATCCGCGACGCGGTGATGCGCCGACAGGGCGTCCTGCTGCTGTATCTGGACCCGGAGCAGGACACCCCGCAGCTGATGATGCTGACGGCGGCGCGGGTGACCGACGCGGCGCTGACCCGCCTGGACGTGATGGAAGTGACCCCGGCGGCGCTGCTGTCGCTGTTCGACCCGGTGGAGCTCGACTCCCGCCGGATCGACGAGTGGCTGGAACGCATCCTTTGTCCGTTCACCCCGGCCCTCGACGAGACCGCCACCGAGAATCGCCTGATCCGGCGGATCGATGACCAGGTGGGGGTGGGGCACTACGTGGTCTGGTGGGGGCTGTGGCTGCTGGGCCTGGTGGGGCTGGCCCGACGTCGCCGGCGTCCGCCGGGGTTATGGAACTGGGTGACCGGCAGCTGGATGTGGCTGCACGCGATGCTGGAGCCCCCGGCGCGCAGTCAGCCCTCGCGTGTGGTGGAACTGCTGCAGACCGATGCCCGCGACGAAGTGCGCCGCCACTGGCTGGTGAACCGTCTGCATGCGGCATCCTCCGCGCTGGCCATGCTCGACCTCCGCGGGGCACTGCGGGCCCTGCGCCCGGCGCCGTCCCGCGGCAACCGCTACAACGCGGTGCGTCCGAGCCCCGAGCGCGAGGCCGAGCACCCCATCCGCGAACCGGCGTTCGAGCACTTCTTCAACTGGTCCGACGAGCAGGCGGGCATCTTTGCCACGCGCCACCAGGACGACACCTGGATGATCTACTACGCGGCGGCGATGGCGGTGTTCGCCGCGGTGGCCGGGGCCCTGCAGGTGTGGCCGGCGACGCCCGGCGAGGTGCCTTATTTCTGGATCGCGGTGGAGTTCGTGCTGCTGCATTTCATCGTGCGGCGCGTGCTGAAGGCCCGCTACCGCGATCACCACGGACACTGGATCCGCTTTCGCTTCCTCGCCGAGCAGCTGCGTTATCTGCGTCTGGGGTATCCGTTACTGGTGCTCCCGAGGACGTTTTCCGCACCGTACTGGCGGCCGGAGAACCGCCGCCCCGAAGGTCGCCCCATGGAACTGCATTCGGAGCTGGAGAGCACCGAACTGTGGGTGCTGCAGCGCCTGCTGGTGGCCGAGGGCATGCCGCAGGACCGCCGTGGCCGCGTGCCCTACCGGATGAGCGAGCACAACGAGGCGGCACTGGATTACATCCACGACGTGCTGGACGAGCACCGCGAGTATTACCGGCGCTCGGCCCACAACCTGGAGATGAACCACAAGTACCTGCACCGGCTTGCGTTCACGCTGTTCTTCGCGACCTTCCTGGTGGTCACGCTGCACTTCTTTTTCCACTTTCCGTGGAGCCTGTTCTTTACCGCGTTCTTCCCCGCCTGGGGTGCGGCGATCCACGGCATCCTCGCGCAGAACGAGGTCGTGCGCATGTCGGCGATGTCCGGCCAGGTCTGGCGCCAGCTCCGCACCCTCGAGGAGGCCTTCGCCCTGCACAAGCAGGTGCAGGAGGACTACGCCGTGGAGCAGACCCGCTGGATGCGCACCGAGGAACTGCGCGAGCTGGTGGGCGCGGCGACGCACATCCTGTCCGACGCCAACCGCTACTGGCGTTCCCTCCTGCGCCACAACCAGGCGGACCTGCCGGGCTAGATGCGATCTCTCAATAGGTGGCGTCGAGGATGGTGTAGCCCTCGGCGCGCCAGCGCAGCATGGCGATCGGGGCCTGTTCCACCGGCCGTATGAAGTCCGGCAGGTCCTCCGGGGCCAGGTCCAGGCGGCGCAGGCTCGCGGCATCGGCCTTCAGCCGTACGCCGTCCTGCGCGGCCAGCCGCGCCAGGCGGTCGCGCACGTGGCCGGCCGCGGTGGCGTCTTCCAGCGGGAGGTGGTCGTCGCGCGTGACCAGCAGGGCGGTGGCTGCATCGCGAAAGCTCAGGATCATGTCCGCGCGCACGTCCTGCGCACGCACGGACTCCAGGGTCTTCTCGATAATGCTGATGCGCGCGATCAGGTGCTCCGGGCGCTCGTTGGTGATGTCCCAGACCATGCGGGCCTCGTCCAGGCCCGCCAGCGCGCGGGCATCATCCGGTTCTCCGCGCCACTGCTCCAGGATCTCCAGCACGGGCTCGATCGCCGGCGGGGTGTCCGTCAGGGTGGGTACCAGCAGGCCGCGGTGCGAGCCTTCCACGACCAGCGGTTCCGGGTGCCCCTCCAGGGCCAGGGAGTCGACCGGGACCACGCCGTCGCCCAGGCCTTCGCCGGTCTGGTCCAGCCAGTCGGCGATGCGCCGGGGCAGCTCGGGGGCGTCCAGCTGTTCCCCCATCTGCTGCAGGCCGCGTTCCATTTCGGGCGTGGGTTCGGCCAGCACGCCGCCGATGATGCGTACCGGAATGTCGTCGGGCCACGGACGGGCGTTGAGCTCGGTCAGGAACCGGCTGTCCGGGCGCAGGTCGATCTTGGCCGCGCCGGTGCCGTCGCGCAGCCCGGCGAACAGCGAGAACCGCTCCTCGCGGATATCGGCGAACCATTCACGCAGCTCCAGCCACATGCGCAGCCGCGCCCATTCCGAGCCGTGATTGGGCGTGGCGATCAGGATCACGCCGTCCACCGGCGGGCCCCCGATGCGCGGCTCGCCGTCGGCCGGGTGCCGCCAGCGCGTAATGAAATCGCGGATCACCAGGCCGCCCATGGAATGGCCGATCAGGATGACCGGATGATCGGCGTCCAGGTCTTCCCAGTGTTCCGCCAGCAGGTCGGTGCTGCGGTCGATCGCCTGGTCGTTGGGGTAGCGGAACTCCCAGGGGTTGAAGGCTGCCCCGTCCAGCGCCACCGCCAGTTCGTCCCAGATGTTGCCGGGCTCGTCCAGTCCGTGCAGCAGGATGGCATCCGGAGCCGCGGAGTCCGGGTAGCGTTGCGAGCGCGGGACCCAACCGAGCAGTTCGTCGGGCAGTTCCATGGCCTCGGGGAACCACTGCTCCAGGCGGTCGTGAACCTCCACGCGCAGTTCCCGCTCCTGCTCGGGCTGAAATTCGCCCCAGAGCGCCCAGACCCCCAGAGCGAACAGGGGCAGGGCGATCAGCACCAGCAGGGTCAGGCGCAGACGACGCTTCATGGATGTCTCCCGCAAACCGGAGGCCCGGTTCTTTTCATGGTAGTGGTCACCTCATAACGTGCGGGCGTTTTCCGTGTCTATACTGGGATCCGCGTGCCGCCATGCACGCCGAACGCCAGCCGGGAATGGAATACCGTGAACGATACAGAAGGACAGCCCGTACTCCCCGCGACCTTCGCCGGGTCTTCGTCCGTGCCGGTGGGCGAGATCGCCCAGCGCGATCTGGTGCGCTGTGCCCCGGATGAGAGCGTCGCCGAGGCGGCGCGGCGCATGCACCGGGCGCGCTGCAGCTCGGTGGTGGTCGTGGGCGAGGATGACCGCCCGCAGGGCATCTGGACCGAGCGCGACGCCCTGCGCCTGGATCCCGCGCGGATGGAAGAACGCGACCGCCCCATGGCCTCGGTGATGACCTCGCCGGTGCGCAGCATCCCCGGCTCGGTGTCGGCGACCGAGGCCCACGGCATCATGACCGAGGCGGGCATTCGCCACCTGCTGGTGATCGATGACGACGGCCGGCCCTTCGGCATCATCTCGCAGACCGATCTGGCGCTCAGCCACGGGGCCGAGGCCTACCTGCGTTTGCGCGAAGTGGGCACGGCACTGGGGGGCCGTCCGCTGCGGCTGGAGGCCGAACAGCCGTTGTCCGATGCGACCCGCGCGATGTCGCGGGCCGGGGTGGCGGCGGCGGTGGTGTCCTGGGTCGACGGCGGGCCGCCGGGCATCCTGACCGAGCGCGACGTGGTCCGTCAGCTGACGCGCGCGGCGGAGGATCCGTCGGTGGCGGAGGTCGCCAGTCGGCCGCTGCTGACGGTGGATACCGAGGAAAGCCTGTTCCGTGCGCGCCAGATGATGCTGGAGCACGGCATCCGCCGCCTGGGGATCACCGATCCGGAGTCCGGCGAGGTGCTCGGACTGGTGGGATTCGCCGAGCTGCTGGCGTCCACCCAGTCGCGGCTGCTGGAGGAGCTGGGCGAGGCCCTGCGTCAGGCCCGCGATGAGCTGCGCCTGGCGCGGCGTCAGGAACGCCGCTTCGAGGAAGTGCGCAAACGCGCGCCGGTGGGGCTGCTGATCCTCGACTCGACGGGCGTCATCCAGGATGCCAACCCCATGGTCGGCCGCCTGCTGGGACGCGATCCGCTGGCCCTGATCGGCTGCCCGCTGGCCGACTATCTTCCCGGGCAGCCGGCGCTGTACCGCGCCCTGGATGAACTGCAGGCCGGCAACGACGAGGAGCTGCGCCTGGAGCTGCGGCTGGAACATCCGACGCGGAAAGATCGCGAACAGTGGGTGGAGGTCGCGGCGTCGGTCTTCCGCGAGGCGGGGGATACGCCGCACATGGTCAGCATGGTCCTGGCCGACATCAGCGACCGCGCCGAGCGCCGCGCGCTGGAGGTCGAGCAGCGGCTGCTGGCCACCGCCTTCCACACCACCCATGCGCTGCTGATCTGCGACCCGGACGGGCGCATCGAGCGGGTCAACCCGGCCTTCACCGAGACCACCGGTTATGCCCCGGAGGAGGTCATCGGGGCGACTCCGGCGATCCTCTCGTCCGGGCGGCACGACACCGAGTTCTACCGCGAGATGTGGACCCGCCTGCAGGCCGAGGGCCGCTGGCAGGGCGAGGTATGGAACCGGCGGCGCAACGGCGAGGTGTATCCGCAGTGGGAGTCCATCACCGCGGTGTACAACGACGCGGGCGAGCTGGAGCACTACGTGGCGGTGTTCCATGAGATTACCGAACAGAAACGCCTGGAGGCGGAGCTGGAGCGCTTCGCCACCCACGATCGCCTGACCGAGATCTACAATCGGGCCAAGCTGCACGCGCTGCTGGAGCAGGCTCATGCCGAGCGGGAGCGCTACGAAACGGCATTCTCCCTGATCATGTTCGATGTCGACCATTTCAAATCGGTCAACGATACCTGGGGGCATCTGGCCGGGGACAGCGTGCTGCGCGAGCTGGCCGACCGGGTGCGCACGGTGCTGCGTTCCACCGATCACTTCGCGCGCTGGGGCGGGGAAGAGTTCCTGGTGCTGGCGACGCATACCGACGCCGAGGGTGCCTGGACCCTGGCCGAACGCATCCGTCGGGTGGTCGAGGACAAGCCGTTCGAAACCGTGGGCGGGGTAACGGTCAGTCTCGGGGTGGCTGGTGCGGAGCGGGGAGAGAGCCTGCGGCGGCTCGAGGAGCGCGCCGACCAGGCGCTTTATCGCGCCAAGCGTGGCGGGCGCAATCGGGGGTGTACGGCCTGAGGCCCGGCCTCCCACCGGCCGGATGTAACCGTGGGAGGCCAGCCTCTGGCCGAATCGGCGCGAAAATCGGCCGGAGGGCCGGCCTCCTACCGGCCTTCGACGGTCGTCAGGCCCAGGGTGTGCCACATCTGCATGCCGCCGCGGTACCACTTGATCTTGTGGCCCGGGTACCCGAGGTTGGTCAGCGTGCGGATGTTGGTGGGCGACTGGCCGCACCACGGGCCGTTGCAGAACAGCACCAGGGTCTTCGCGTTGGAGAAGTCCAGCAGATCCCAGTGATCCATCACGCTGAACTTGTCGAGCATGATGTCGCGTACGTCCGCGGGCTCGGCGTCGCCGTCGATGTTCAGCTCCTGCCACGGGATGTTGATGGCCCCGGGGATGGTGCCGCGGGCGTAGACATGATGGATTGACCTGCCCGACCTCGAGAGCGTGGGTTATGTTCTCGGGGTTGGGACAACCACCTTCAACACAGAGCCAATATCGAGGGGGCAGGTCATGAACCAGTTTAGCGCGGAAGGGATGAAGGATGCAGGGCCGG
>NZ_KB906193.1:0-12582 GCF_000381205.1 Thioalkalivibrio sp. ALE11
GGCACCGCCATCGCCGTTGCGCTTCAGCTCGCGACTGATCGTGCCCGGGCTGCGGCCCAGCGTCCGCGCAATCGCCCCCTGCGAGCGCCCCAGCCCGCGCAACGCACTGATCTGATATCGTTCTTCCTGGGTCAGCTGCCTGTAGTGCCTCATCGGTACGCCTGAATGGGTTTGGGGTGAGAGCCACCCATTCTACGGCGGCAGCTGGCCCACCCCTTCCGGGTTCAGGCGTTGCAGTTATTCTGTGAATTCAGGTAGCAAGTGTCAATCGCCCTTATAATTAATAACAACATGATTTAGCAACACCCTATCCGCCCCCCATCGCATTGCAGTAATATTTATAAGGCTACAACCTGAAGGCAGAAAAATGCTAAAAGTGCCCGACTCATTTTCTCCGCCAGTATTAAAATACCTATAATAACCAACTTTAGAAACCTGCAGTCCAGAAGCATGCAACTCTGACTCACTTAAAGACCTAGAAAGCTCAAAAACAGCTACAGCTTGACGTCTAGAAAAACCAGAAACATTTCTCAGGCTATACTGAAGCTCAAAATTTCCTGTCACCCCTAAATCTGAGAGGCTGTCAAAGATAGCACACTTTTCTTTATACTTATCTAGATTTATATCAAAACCTGATGCAACCGCAAGCTTCTCTTCCTTTTTTATAAAACCTGACAAAGCTGGGAATTTAGTTAAAACAGACTCTGACGGCTCAGGGTAATTATCTAAATCTTTTTTTATCTTAACAAACGCCGAATTTTTTTCCCGATTGCTAAAACTATCTTGCACAGCATGTCGAAACCAAAAGAAATTTGGTGACCTTGAATCAATAACCGTAGGGCAATGTTCATCTGTCTTCATGTGCCCCCCTTTTTCAGGTATAAAAATTCGTCCATCAGAATTTCTCTTGCAGATTCTAGCTTGACCTATATTTATAAACGGGAATCGCACCTCCCTGCAGTTTGAAAGCTTTCCATCATAAATCCCGGAAAATCCTTTCGACATCACCACATTAAAGCCAACAAAACTATCCTCTACATAGCACTTGATTTTTTTAAGATAATCAGAAGCAACCAGGTCATCGTCATCTAAGCCAAAAAAAGCGAATACTTCCCCGAGACCCACATAGCCCTCCAGCTCTTCTCTAACATTAAAATCAGAATAGTCCTCCACACAAATCGTTTTCAAAAAATCAAACTCAGACTCAGCCAGAGTCATTAGGTTTTTATACTTTTCAGGAAGCAAGTCGGAATAAACAACATAATGCCTATAATCGCAACCGCTTCTATCCATCGAGGCTAACTGGGGAAGACTAATATTAAAAAATATATCACTTTTCATCTTCAATCTTTCTTCGGAAAAGAGATCTTTTATGTAATCACAATACTCTTTCTCATGGATAACATACTTCCCAGACCTCTTTTGAACGACACTGAAGAGAGTCAACCCAATAACTGTTTTTTTCATCTTTAAATCTCGAAAAACTAGAAATCAGTGGAGTAGATAACTTCACTCCACTGCTGGCTAATATCTTGCGACGACATGGCATTCATGATGTCAGTCGCCAGCTCCTTGGTCGGCTCACCGCTGACGACGGCTCTCTTGGCATCTTCAAGAGTTCGAGTAACCCACTTCTCTCCCCAAATTTCCGCTGCCCCATCCCAGTCCCAGATGATCGGCGTCGCGCCGGTCAGCATCCCTTCTCCAATGGCCATATGGAAGGATTCGAAGTCTGACGGTGAGAGAATAAAGCCCACCATGGTGAACCAGTCGTTGACGTCGTCACCGGGGGGGTCAAAGATCACTTTATGCCGTAATCTGGGGTTACTGTTGATCCGCTCGAAGACGTTGCGGTAGTAAGCCAGCTCGTCCTCACGCTTGAGCAGCCAGCCGTAGTCCAGCGGGTGCTTGCCCTTCACTCGCAGGCAGTAGCGATCGTCCTCTTCCAGCAGGGCTTCCAGCAGGTCCAGGGCGCGGTCCAGGCGCTTGCGGGCCGGGGCCACGCCGATGATGCCCAGGGTGTAGCGGGCATCCCCCGTTTTCTTCTTGGGCGTGAACTTGCTCTCGTCCAGGAGGTTCGGGATTACCGAGGTCTTCTCGAAGGGAAAGCCGAAGGCCTTCTGCCCTTCCCGGCGGATAAACTCGCTGACGTAGCTGATGTGGTCGATGTTGTCCCAGTTGGCCTCGGCCACGTAGGGCAGCTCGCGCTCTTGGAGGTGAAAACGTGCCACCAGGCGCTGATGAGGCTGCTTGTAGTGTGAGTACCACTTGAGGTTGCCGAGGCACCATTCGCAGAAGATCACGTCGGCCTGTTCCAGCAGGGCACGGCTCTTGGCTTCATCGTGCTTGTTGTGGCCCTGCCACTGGTCCGTCAGGAACTCGAACTGCCCGGTGGCTTCCAGCTTCTTCTGCAGCAGGGTAAAGAACTTAAGGTCGTGCCCCGCCACCAGCACTCGGGTCTTGGCCTTGGGTTCAGGCGCCTTGGGGGCCTCCTTCAGCCACTGGCGTATCTCGTCCACCCGGGTCGAGAAGGTGTGGCGCTCGGCCAGCCGCTTCAGGGAATCGGCGGCCTGCTGTGCCACCTGGGGCTCACGCAGGGCACGGGCCAGCTGGCGGCTGAACTCGGCGTCGCTGTTGGCAAACAGCGGGTAGTCCTGGCCCAGCAGCTGCTCGTGGAGTGGGTTGCGATTGAGAATGGCGGCGCAGCCGGCCCCGCCGTACTCCAGGATCTTGGTGGAGTACTCCACGGTGTCGTTCATGCCCTCGTGGCGCCAGGAGAGCCCCACCCGGGCATGACGCAGCTGCGCCTGCACGGCTTCGCGGGACTGCGCCCCCCGCCAGGTCAGGCCCTGGGTGCTCTTCAGGGCCTGCTGCATACGCTCGGCGTAGTTCGGCTGTTCCGGCTCGTCGTGGATCTTGTCGCCGATCATCACCAGCTCGCTGCCGGCTAGCTCGCGGTGGATGGCGGGCCAGGCCTCGGCCATCTCCAGGGTCATCCAATCGCCCTTGAATTTGCCGGCATAGATGGCCTGCAGGGGGCGCTCACTGATCGGTGTCAGACGCTCGGGAAGGTCCGGAATCACCGGGGTGTAGAGGCGCACCTTGCCGGTATCCAGGTCGGGCACCAGGGCCTGCCACAGGGCCTTGAAGCCCTCGGTCTGGCAGAGCAAACGCTGGCAGCCCTGGGCGATGCGCTGCATTACCAGCCGCTCGTCCGGGGCGTAGTCGCTCAGCGCCTGGGGGATATCGGTCAGGTACATCCAGCACTTGGCCAGAACGTCCGGGGCGTCCAGCAGCTGGGTGGCGATCTCCAGCCCGCGCACGATGATGACGTCATAGGGCGTTTCCCGGTCCAGACGGATGGCCAGCTCGCCCATCATCGCCGGGGTAATGCGCGCAAAGCCCCTGCCCTGCCAGTGCTGGCGGTCGCTGCCATCCAGAAGGGTAATGTCAGCATTGGCCTTCAGCGGAGCATAGAGCTCATCCCGGGCCGGGGTGCTTCTGGCCAGGAACTCCACCTTGGCGCCGCCGGTCGCGGCGGTGGCCAGGGCGATGGTCTGGGCCCAGATGGAGGAGCCGTCGATGTAGTTGAGGTCGGGGTTGCCGCAGATCAGTACTCGCTTGGTCATGGGTTAGCCTCCCACCGCTTGCTGAGCCGCACCGGCGCTCTGGAACTGGTCGCTGTCGGCGAGGTAGAGATCCGGGCGGGTGATGCGCGCCTCCGGGTGAGCCTTGATGGGTTGCTTGAGAAACTCGGCGCTGCGCCACAGTGAACCGCCCAGGCAGGCCTCCCCGTCGTAGGCGAAGCGGTCTTGCCCCATTGCCTTGGCCCAGCCGGCGGCCTCGGGCTCATAAAGGCTGGCGTTGACCAGGTCGCGCAGGTAGTGCTCGCCGTAGCGGTGCTGGGGGCTAAGCCAGCCGGCCAGGGGGGACTCGGCGTGCTGCTCGGCCAGCCAGGACGCCTTCTGGCCCCGCTGCAGCAGGGTGATGTTCTCCGAGAGCGAGCCGGCCAGCTGAGCCAGCCCCGGGGCACAGGCGATGCCCAGCTGGAAGCCGCGGTAGCTCTGCTGGCGGGCAAAGGTGTGCAGCGCTTCCAGTTCAGCCTGGGAGTGGGCCTCGGCCACCAGGGCAACGGCAGGATCGGTCGCCATGCGGGTTTCAAGGCCCAGACGGTCGAAGATGTCGTTCAGGCGATGGGCGTAGGTGTGTTTGGCAAACACCTCGCGGATACCGGCCAGGCTGCGGCGGCGCCACTCGGCGTCGTCGGTCATCAGGGTATGCAGCGCCTCGTCGGCCTCTTCCTGGCTGTGCACCAGCCAGACGGCGTCGCTCTCGAACAGGTTCTCGATGCCCTTGGCATAGGTGCTGACCACGGGGGTACCACAGGCCATCAGCTCGAAGACCCGACGCGAGAACATGGTGGGCGAGTCGGTCACCGAGTTGACGTTGAGGAACACCCGGTAGCGGCTGTACTCGTCGCAGAGTTCCTTGTAGGGCAGGCTGCCCTTGATGCCGGCCTGGTATTCCTCCGGGAAGGGGAAGATGCCGGTGCCGTAGTTGCGATCGAAGATATCCAGGCCGTGCCGGTTGGCCGCCTGCAGCAGCCAGCGCATTGCCTCGCCACGTTCGGCGTGGCGGTTGCCGTACCAGCTGCCCGCAAAGCAGGCCCGGGGCTTGCGGCCCGCCAGCGGCGCCGGCTTGTGCAGCGCCGGCTGGGCGGCGAAGGGCAAGGCGTTGACGTTGGTATTGCCGGTCTTGGCCTGGTAGGAGTCCTTCATGTTGGCGTCAGTGGTGAAGATGTGATCCACCAGCTTGGCGCTGCACATGAATTTCTGGTGATGCACCGGGTCTTCCTTGTTCCAGAACAGGGTGGGAATACCCTTCTCCCGGGCGTACTGGCAGATATGGGCGACTTCCTGGCCGGGCTTGTTGGCGTAGTCCGCCACCCGGTACTGCCAGCTGCCATAGTTGCCTTTCCAGGCGCTCTCGATAAAGAAGAACTCGGGCCGGTACTTCTCGGCCAGGGCGTACCAGTTATCCGGACGGGGCTGGACCAGGTTGACGTCCTGCTCGAAGCAGCCGGTGGTGAATTCGTCCATGATGCCGATCACATAGGGCTTGCCGTTGGGCGGCTGCTCCGGCCAGCCGAGGATGCTGATCTCTTGAGCACCCAGGGAGGGCGGAGTGAACATCTCGGTCTGCCGTATTGCTTCACCCTTGTTTTGACTTTCCGAATTGCACTGGTTTTTGAAACGCCCCAAGATCGCCCCAGCCCACCTGGGGTACCTGAGGTTAGCGACCTTACTATATGGAATGCCCAGCCGCGTCGCGATGGGCACCACAATCTTCCACTTACTATACCGGAGGAATTCCTGAAGGCCCATCCCACTGCGAGTCCGGTTTTTTTTTGACGTCCTGAGACGCCATAAACGAACCGGAAGCTTTAGCGCATCCCCCATCGACCGGGAGGCAGATCTTAAATACAACCCTCCTTTATAGGTCGAGCTAGACCTCAATGCCGAATATTGCTGGCATAAATCTCTATATTTTTTGTTTGCCCTACGGTACTTGGCGCTCACATCGTCGTATTGCGATGTGACCTCTTGATACCTACTCCTAGCGTCACCCAAGTTTTCTTCAAGATCCGCGATCTTCTCAGAGGCGACACGGTATTGCTCTCTGCTGGCCTCCAGACGCTCGTTGGTAAGGCGATGCTTTTCCCGAAGATCCAGAAACGACTTCCGTAATCGCTGTCTCTCATCCCATAGTTTGTAAAGCGCCTTCCCTTGTTCCAGCCCGTGCTCCTGAAGGTTTGCCCGGGCAGCCTCAGTGGAAGAAAGAAACCAATTGGTGGGTGTGGCACTGAAGGTGCGCCAGTAAACGTAGCCCCACTTTTCAAGGAAGCCATGAATCAGCAAAAACTGCTCTTCATTATGCGACTCGATGAATAGGCTCGGCAGATCCTTTTCAATAAGGCGCTTTGCACCCTTGAGGACATCCAGCTCCATTCCCTCAACGTCAATCTTGATCCCCCTGACCGGCTGCTCGAATGTCATACCGTCCAGAGGCACCACGTCCATAGCACTGGCATTGCCATCCGATGGGTCAGCAGCATCAATAAGCGTGAGTGACTGGGCGCCTAGGTTGTCTGGCTTTGACTCTTCAAAAACTGCCTTGGCCTCCGCCGAACCCACGCCTTTTCGTATCAGGGAGACACGCTCTTCAAGGCCATTGAGAGCAATCGACGCTTGCAGCGGTGAGGCAAGGATAGGGTTCGGCTCAAAGGCAACGACACGGCAGCCGACAACCGTTGCCAGGTACAGAGTATGGTTGCCAATGTTGGCACCGATATCCAGAACCAAATCACCTTCGTTCAGCACGGCGCGCATGGCCTGTAGCATCGGTAGCTCGTAGGGCACTGCTTTCTCGGCCAGCATCCCTTGAATATAGTCAGATTCCCAGTCGGGCAGCACCAAGGAATACTGACAACCGTCAACCTCAATAGGAAACTTTGTCTGGCTCAAATGACCTCCAAAGGAAAATAGATAAAATGAAGAACTGCTCTGGCCAAGTAAAAACGGACACCCATCTTAAACAGCAGCCTTCTCCCATTCCCGAGGCGAGAGGCTGCCCAGTGCGGTATGGGGTCGGACGCTGTTGTACTGCATCTCGATGTACTCGACGACATCCAGTCGGGCGGCCTCGCGTCAGGCGTCCAGAAGCCCTACGGCATCGACCACGGCGGAGTGGGTGAGCAGCTTCCCAACGCTGTCGCTGAAAGCGCTGTGCCGGACGAGAACAGCCACCACATCGGCCTGCGCAAGGGCCTCATCAAGGGTGACCAGCTGGCAATTGGCAGCCTGCAGGTTCGCCGGCAGGTCTTCAATGTGGGGTTCCACAATCTGAACGGTACAGCCCAACTGCGCGACCTGCGTGGCGATCCCGAGTGCGGGGCTTTCCCGCAGGTCATCGATATCGGGCTTGAAGGCGATTCCCAGACAGGCGACCTTGAGCGCCGCGCGCGGACGCTCCGGCTGCTGCTGGTGTAGCCGATCGAGCTGGTCCTTGATGCGGTCGAGCACCCACTGCGGCTTGTGATCGTTGACGAGACGAGCAGTCTTGATCAGGCGGGCCTCCTCCGGGCAGGAGTCGACGATGAACCAGGGGTCGACGGAAATACAATGGCCGCCAACGCCGGCGCCAGGCTGCAGGATGTTGACCCGCGGATGCCGGTTGGCCAGCGCGATCAACTCCCATACGCTGATCTCCAACTTGTGGCAGATCGTCGATAGCTCGTTGGCGAAGGCGATATTGACGTCACGAAAGGCGTTCTCCGTGAGCTTGGCCATCTCCGCCGTTCGGGCCGTTGTGACAATGCAGTCGCCATGGACAATGAGCCGGTACAGCTCCACCGCCCGCTCGGAACATTTAGGTGTCATGCCACCGATCACGCGGTCGTTCTCCACTAGTTCGCGAATGACGTGGCCCGGCAGGACCCTTTCCGGGCAGTGGGCGATCCGTATGTCCGAGGCTTCGCCGTGAGTCTGCGGGAAACTGAGATCAGGGCGCGCCTCGGCCATCCAGGCCGCCATCTCCTCCGTCGCTCCCACGGGACTGGTCGACTCCAGCACAACCAGGTCGCCCCTTTTCAGTACCGGCGCAATCGCCAGGCTGGCGGCCCTGATGTAGCTGAGGTCAGCCTTGTGAGTATCGTCCGTTTCATCCTGAACGAAGGGGGTGGGCACAGCCACCAGAAAGGCATCCGCCGGTTCCGGCTCGGTTGTGGCGCGCAAGTATCCTTCGTGAACGGCGGCGTGGACAACGATGTCCAGCTCGGGCTCCACGATATGAATGTCACCACGGTTGATGGTCTCTACGGCATGGGAGTCGACATCCACCCCAATCACCTGTTGCTTGCGGGACGCAAATACGGCTGCGGTGGGAAGGCCGATATAGCCCAGGCCGATCACGGAGATAGTGTTGAATGACATTGATTGTTCCTTGAGGTGCTAACTGTTGTCAGTGCTGGTCGGGGCGTGCATCAGGCCAGAGCGTCGCGGATACGCTGGCAAGCAAGACCATCGCCATAAGGATTGTGTGCTCGGCTCATGGTGTTGTACGCTGCCGAGTCGGTCAGCAACTCGTCGAGGTGCTGCGTAATCCGGTCAATGTTGGTCCCCACCAGCTTGACGGTGCCCGCCTCCACCGCCTCGGGCCGCTCGGTGGTCTCGCGCATAACCAGTACCGGTTTGCCCAGTGAGGGGGCTTCTTCCTGTACACCCCCGGAGTCGGTAAGGATCAGCGTCGCCCGGTGCATCAGGTAGACGAACGGCAGGTAATCCTGCGGTTCGATCAAATGAATGTTATCGATGCCGGCCAGTCGACTGTTCACCGGCCCTTGGACATTTGGGTTGAGGTGGACTGGATAGACAATCTGCAGATCGGGATGTCTCTGTGCAGTTTGCGCCAGAGCCTGGCAGATTCGTTCGAATCCGTCGCCGAAACTTTCCCTTCGGTGGCCGGTGACCAGCAATAACCGCCGATCGTTGTCGAGAAACGGAAACCGGCTGGCCTGCGCCTCGCGAAGAGCGGTATCGGTCTCGAGCCTGTCCACCACTTCCAACAGTGCATCGATGACCGTATTGCCCGTGATGTGAATCGTTTCAGATGCGACCCCTTCTCGCAGCAGGTTGTTGCGTGAGCCCTCCGTGGGGGCAAAATGAATGGCCGAGAGGGAACCGGTGAGCTTCCGGTTGCCCTCTTCAGGCCACGGGGAGAAGAGGTTGCCGGTGCGCAGACCTGCTTCCACATGGCCGACGGCGATCTGCTGGTAATACGCCGCGAGGGTGGCGGCAAAGGTCGTAGCAGTGTCGCCGTGCACCAGCACCACATCGGGCCTGAACTCCTGAAGCACCGGAGTTAGACCCTGCAGTATGCCACTGGTGATGTCCGCCAGCTCCTGGCCCGGCCTCATCAGAGCAAGGTCATAATCCGCCTTCAGTTTAAAAAGTTTCATGACTTGATCCAGCATTTCCCGATGCTGGGAAGTCAGGCACAACCTCGATTCGAACCGTGGGTCTTCCGCCATTTGCCTGACCAGCGGAGCCATCTTGATCCCCTCCGGCCGAGTACCGATGACCGAGAGGACACGTTTTTTGTTGTCTGATTGCCGCCTGTTATTACCGGTCATTTTATCTTCTCGTCACTTTCATATTCATTCCGACGTCAGCTCCTTGGCTTAACGCCTGAACGGATCCGAATGCGGCCCGGAGCATGGTCCGCGCCCTGTCCACCACAAATCCAGTCCAGCTCACCCGGGAGCAGCATATGCGCCCAGTGAGGTCTACCCATACCTGAATACGACCCTGAGATTCTTGCTGTCGCTCAAAACCATCGAACATGCGGGCCGTGTGCATCCACAACCCCGCATGTTCTGGTAGTTGTTATCGAGCAGCACTTGTATACCTTATCAGGCGCCCTTCCTCCCGCCAGCCGAAACTTTGTTGATCGCATCCAGGAACTCAATCAACCGAGGTACTATCCGGAGCGCCCGGCTGTGGCGTTGTCGCTCGCACAAGGATTCCAGCTCGTAGCTTAATGCAGCGAGGACGGGCCCATTGGACCCCTGCCCAAGCGCCTTTAAATGTTTGGGTTTGGTCGGCCATCCGGCCCCGGCCGGTTCGATCGCCCAGTTTCCCCAGTGAATCAGCGTGGGCGCCCCCCCCCCTGGGTCATTACAATATTGCCCGGCCGAACGTCCCGCGTAGTAATCGCCAGGGGCAATGCGGCGAGTTGGTCGCGCCAGTCCTGCAGACTAGCGCGCAGCTGGCTGAGGGCATTGAGGGATTGTGAATCGTTGGCGGCGATTCGGAGACGCTCCAGCATGCTGTCGTTCAGGCGTTGCCACAGCATGGGCCGGGAGCGCTGGTAACGGGTCAACAGGGGTTGCGGCAGGGGGACCTGCAGCAGGGTCTGGCGGATCTCTTCGACGCCTTTGGCGGTGTCGCCCTGCCTGGCCGGGAGCTCTTCAGCTACCTGCAGTACGTGGCAATGGAAGCCGCGCACCTGCGTGGCGCCGATCCATTGCGGGCTGGGGAGGCCATTGGGCGGGTCGGCCAGCAGGGTCGCTTCGTGCTGGGCGTAGGCGCTGCGTTTGGGGGCAAACAGCTTGACGAAGATGCTGGGCTTCCCCGGCGTGCGGCAATGCAGCACGCCCACGTTGGCCACGTCGGTTTGCCACCACTGGATGTCCAGATCCTCGCGAGCGGGTTCGCCGTACATCTCGGCGATGAGCTCGGGTACCCATTGCTGGCGGGCTTCCGGCGTCAGGAGTGTCCAGATGGTCTCTTTGTTCGTCTCCTGGGCCTGGCCGGGCATGAAGACGCTGGAATGGAAGAACAATGCATCCAGCTTTGCCTTCTGGTCGTGCTGTTTCACGAGCCCGGTCACCAGGCTCGACAGCCGGTTGAACCCCTGGCGGGCGAGCAGCAGCGCGATGATCGCCGGGATCAGGCCGGGCGGATCGAGGAACAGGAAGTCGACCACCAGGTAACCGAACGCCAGCATGAAGCCGATACCCGCCAGAACGCCCATCCAGCCGTTGAGGTTGTCCTGGATGCGTCTGCGCAGGCCTTCATTCATGGCAAGCGCAGCAAGCAGTAGCGTGCCCACCCCAAGAACGTACCCCGCGGCCAGAAGCGCCACGGTTTGGTAGAGCCAGAACAGAATGCCCAGCGCCAACAGCAGGAACGCGCTGCCCGCGATCACCTCGGCATGGCGTTTGTAGGCGCGGGCAGCCAGTTCGTCCTGGTTCTCGAACAGGACCATCTTGCGGCTGCGTGCGAGGAGGGTTTTCGACCCTCGCTCGCCGCCGAACTCCACGATGCGTTCGGCCAGCAGATACAGGCCGTAGAACGCGATGGTGGCGGCGCTCAGCGAAACGATCAGCGCGTCGCGGTCGAACTGCTCGAACCCCGGTGGGAAGTAGCGGGGTATGCCGTCCGAACCCAGCAGGATGATGACCTTCAGCGGGAGGAAGAAGGCCAGCAGCATGGAGAGCTGCGACACCAGGGTGAACAACACCACCCCGCTGGTCGCCGCTGGCGCCGCCCAGAAGAACTTGGCGCCCAGGCGGCTGCTCCATTTCAGGCTGTCGAGGATGGCGCGGATCAAGGGGTTGAACCCTTGGCTACCGTGGTTTCGAGCCCCGTAGGAGCCGAGCCCTCTCGGCGATGGGGCGCCGGCCAGGCCCGATCGGCCAGGGGCTGGCCTCCTACGTTTGCGGTGGCCGAGCCCCCTCGGCGATGGGGCACCGGATGGGCCCGATCGGCCAGGGGCTGGCCTCCTGCGTTTGCGGCGGCCGAGCCCTCTCGGCGATGGGGCACCGGATGGGCCCGATCGGCCAGGGGCTGGCCTCCTGCGTTTGCGGTGGCCGAGCCCCCTCGGCGACGGGGCACCGGCCAGGTCCGATCGCGGAGCGTACCGCCGTATGGGGTAATCAATTCCATTGCATCATCCATTGTCGTCTCGCCTCCCGCAGGAGGCCAGCCCTCTGGCCGATTTTGGTAGGCAGAAACCCCATACAACGTTGGTTAGCGGAGCAGAAACTCCTGCGGCGTCAGCGCGGGCACAGGCGATCCGGCGAAATCCTTGACGTTGCGCGTGATGATGCAGGCGCAGCCCGTGCGCTCGGCAGTGGCTGCCACCACGGCATCTTCGAAATCCGCCCAACCGAGCGACCGGGCTCGTTCGAGTTCTGTGCGTCCCACCGCGGATACGTGCAAATGCTGGAGCAGCCAGCTCAATGCCCGATCCGCGGACGTGCGATCCGCATACCGTGCGACCAGGTAGTGCACCGTGGTCGCCGCATGTGCGCTGAGGGCACCTGCTTCTTCGCCCTGTAGCACTTGCTCCAGGACTGCCGCCGAAACACGATAGTGCGGCTCGCGCTTTTGCAGAACATCCAGCAGGACGTTCAGATCGAGCATGATCACGATGAATGCTTGTCGCGCAGGTGGTCGTGATAGGCCTTCTCGGCATCCACATCAGGGGGGATCAGGCCGGTAATGGCTTCCAGCTCGGCGCTTGGCGTATGCTGCTCGAGCGCTCGGAGGTGGCGCAGATGGCGGTCAATCACCTCGGTCATGCTCATCCCGTGTGCCCTGGCATAGGCCTTCGCGAACTCTACATCCTGTTTGGGCAGGCGCACGGTCACCTTGGTGGTTTCCTGTTCCATACGATCACCTCCCGGCATGTATGGCAAATTTGAAGGAATTGTACGGCACGGGCTCATTCACAGCCAGGACGAACCCGAACGCTTGCTCTTTCGCCAAAGATCCCGGCTTGTCGCTTCGCCGCGACCGGGATGATAAAGACGTGGTTTGGCGCCACAGCCCCTGTAGGAGGCCAGTCCCCCCCCTGGCCGATGGGGCTTTGTTCGGCTTCCTGTCGCGCAGAGGGCTGCGCTCCTACAGGATGTCCGGGCCCATCGTAGACATGATGGATTGACCTGCCCGACCTCGAGAGCGTGGGTTATGTTCTCGGGGTTGGGACAACCACCTTCAACACAGAGCCAATATCGAG
>NZ_KB906194.1:0-11547 GCF_000381205.1 Thioalkalivibrio sp. ALE11
CGGCCGTGTGGCGCGTCTGGTAGGGGTTGCGGCGCTTGAGTCCCGCCTTCTTCAGCGTCGGGTACCAGACCCGGTTGTTCACGTTGCGGTACGCAATCGGATACCCGTACCGGGTGGAGAACACGTAGCGGCTGCGGTGGGTCTCCGGGCGCTGACGCATGGCCTCGCGTTCCTCCATGAGCACCCGGTACACCACGTCGGACATCTGGATCGTCCGCGTCGAACCGTCGGTCTTGGTCGTGGTCTCCTCGCCCTGCACCCGGGCCGACTGAACCAGGATCTCCCGACGGTCGAAATCGACGCAGTCCCACTTCAGCCCGTCGATCTCCGAGGTCCGCATGCCGGTGAAGAAGCGGACCAGGAAATACCCGCGCCACTCCGGCGGCGCGGCATCCAGAAACCGCTGGACCTCCTCCAGCGAGAACGGATCCACCTGCGAACGCCCGATCCGCATGGGCTTGATGCCCTGAAACGGCGTGTTAAAGTCAAAGCGGTCGGCGGCTTCCTCCAGAATCTGCTTCGTTACGTTCAGAATCTGGTTGATCCGAGAGGCTGACAGCCCCTTCCCGGTATCGCGGTTCACTTTGGCGAGTTGTGCGCGATACTGGAGAATTTCGGATTTCTGGATGTCGCCGACCTTCCGGTCCCCGAACTGCGGGACCACGTGCTTCGACAGGATGTCGGTCACCTTCGTCTGGTACGAAGGCTTCCACAGCGGAGCGTTTTCCGCGAACCAGGTGTCACTGAAGTCCCGCATCGTGGGCTGATCCGCAGATGCCTCGGGACCGCTATCCTGCGACACGACCGCATCCGGCTGCGCGAAGCGCTGCGCATTGCGGCTGTTCGGGAAGGTCTTGGCGTAATCGAAGACCCCTACCCGGATTTCAGCCTCCACCCGCTCCAGCAGTTTCGCGACCCGTTTTCGGTTCGCCACCGTGTCGGTCATGGCCGTGTACTCCCGGCAGCGAACCCCCTGGTACACGAAGTCCAGAAACAGTCGGCCCGTTTCCTTCCTTACTCGAACACTACCCATTGGTCTTACCTCCGTTGGCCATCGGGATCGCGGCCACCGCATCGGTGAACATGTCCTCTTCGATCGTTTCCCAGATGTAGAGCACCTTGCGGCGCCCGAACGGCCGGACGTAGTGCCGTCCTTCCGAGAGGCACTCATGCCGCAGGACGTTGTTGACGTAGCGGGGATTGAGGTGAAGCTTCTCGGCAAGCTCTGCCGAACTCAGATAAGTCATCATTCATCTCCTTTTGTCGACGTATAGCCGCTATACGGCCATGTCTTAAGTGTATAGCGGCTATACGTTGGAGTCAAGTAAATAGGCGCTATTCGCTATACGGCTATACGGACGCGCGGGTATACTGCCCGGAATCGAAGCCGACGACGGATCTCTCCATGAAACCCTCCAAGACCCATCAGAAGCAGGTGAACATCCGGCTGGACGACGAGACGCTCGACCGCCTGGATGAATGCCGCTCCGATCTCAGAGATCAGTTCCCGAATATCCCGACACGCTCGGATGTCGTTCGGATGGCGATCGAGGAATTTCTGGAGCGCCGTGGCAGAGATGGCCATCCGCCCTCGGAGTCATCGACCGACCGTTAAGGCCCAACACGGTGGTACTCACTTCTGCTCTTCCACCTCGGCACCGAATCGGCCCAGCCCCGTTCGATTTAGGCACATGTAAGGCCCACACAAGGCCCAGGCAGCAGAACCAGCGATGACCCGTCCGGAACCGGGCAGTCCATGATCAACGCGACATGTGCCACGATAGCCAGAACGCCGCTCGAAATAGCTCTACGAATCCGATACTTACAGCATCCTTTGACACACCCGAAAGACGCTGTAGAATACGCGTCTCGGACACGACAGGCGCGTAGCTCAGTTGGTTGCACCACCTTGACATGGTCCGAGACGCCCCCCTGACTCCCCCGCCCCACAAGCCCCAAAAAGCCCGCCATAATCGACTTTATTGGAATTTAGGGTCATCCTGGGTCACACAGGAATCCACAATTCTGTTTTCGAAAAGGCTCTAGAGCCATCGCATTGCTAGCCGAATCCTGACCTGACAGACTGAGCACCACCTGATCGCTACGAGGGCGCTATGCCAAGCTCCCTGCCACGATGGATCCGAGTGCCTGTAGGCGAGCTGCTGGACGACCCGGTGACGATGCGCCCTCCCATACCGGTTGCGCCCAGCCTCACGGCCGACGCGGTGAAGGAACTCCTCATTCAGCGCCCCATCATCGCCGTGCCGGACACCGCCCACGGGAAGAGTGTCTACCGTCCGGTCGCCGGCATACCAAGCCTCAGCGTCGCGAAAGCGTGCCTGTCGGCGGACGAACAAATCCCTGTCCTGAGTGCTCCCGACTCCGATAGCGATCTGAGGCATGCGGTCGACGATCTACTCGTCCCGACCGTCGAACATTCAGGTAGCGCGGAGCTACCGAAACGGTGGCAGACCGCACATACGGATGGAGTACTCCCGATCGTGTTGGGTAGGCAGCCGACCCAACCCGAGATCGCGCGCTTCCTCGGTGTATCGCTGTCCACATACAAAAGCCACTGCAGAGATCGGTACCGCCATGGCGGGAAGTAAAAGGGTCCGCCTCTCCGACCGGCAGGACCACCATCTCCTGGAGGCCCTGCGACGGAACCATTCCCCTGACCCGGAAAGCCTGATCGAGCGCGTCCGGCCCCTTATACAGATACCCAATTCACTGGTCGGCTTACGTCCAATCGCGCAAAACCTCGGCGACCTGCTTCCCCACGTTCAGGAACTCCTTCCTAGAAACGAAGGAAGCGGCGCAATACGCGATATGCGCGAGTGGCACGAGGCCATCGGAGCAATTCCTGACGAAGATCCCCTGTGGTCGGTTGCTACGCACCTGGAGCACGGGATCGTTTCTGAAGGAACAGTGCGAGCTCCACTCAATGGGCATGTCACAAGCAATCCGATCTGGTGCGCACTTTGGTTCGTCCATCACGAAGAAGCAGGGGACGAGACAGAGACCTATCGGTGGACCCAGGCCCATCTGCTGGCTGCCCACATCCTGCTGCACTTGAGAGGGGTGCGCCCCCGACGACAGGACCATCTGTCTAATGCAAGCAGGGCGGTGCGTCGGTCCCATCAAGCTGAGGCCCGCTGGCTGATGCTCAAGGTCCGTCACGTGCGGGAGAATCCCCAGGCATTCGCGGAAACGCTTCTCGAGATCAAGGAAGAGGCTCCGCCCCGAAAACGCGGGCAGCGCACCGACGAGCCCCACACCCGACTGGCGCGCGACTGCGGCTACCTGGCCGAAATCATGGCCGTGGCGCACGACCTGCCCTTCCGAGCCATCTCAGAAAGGACTCGGACCGGCGGATCAGGAGGGCGCGGAACAGGCTCAAAACGCCCGTGGGACGTCATGGGGCCGGACCATCATGGTTTCTGGTATCACAGCGATCCACGGTTTCTCCAGTCAAGCTGGGGTACCGACGAATACCGGACAAACCGCCACGTTCCAAGCGAGGATCATCAGAACGAGCTGCTCGCCAGCGGACTCGCGCCGGAAGAGTATGAGGTTGATGAAGGCGCCGAGATCACGTTCGAGGCCATACTCCGCCATGAACCGGGTGAGGATCAGGCACCGCTCGATCTGAAGGATCTGCCGCCTCTGGGATCGATCTATGCCCGGGCGCGGAGCATAGGTCGGCGCATCGCGATGGAAAGCCAGCGCTTTCGTGTTGAGCTCCGACGGATCCGGCTTACCCAGCTCCACCGCATTCTGCAAACCCTCGAAGCAGTTTTTTCCGAGGCCTCCGTTGATGGGCCGCATGACGAGCCGGCAAGCCGACGCGAAGAGCGGAACAAACGTCGCGAAACGGTGTTGCTCGCGGCGATCGCCCTAGTCACCGGGTCCCCGCCCGATACCGTCAGGAGAACCCAGTGCGTCGACGGCATAAGCCAACTGCCGGCGGAGTTCAAGCTGGCGTACAACCCCGGTTACCGGATGTGGATGCGGCCCTACAACCCTCCGCCCCGACATCCACTTGCTCAGGAAGAGCGAAAGCAGGCGATCGAACACTGGCCCCGCGTTGTCTTCGAGGACATCCTCGGGGTGGGCCAGCACCTCAACCGCATGCCCTACGATCGAAAGACCCAGCACTTCACCCACAACGAAAGCACGTACGAAAAACTGTGGGACAGTCACATCGTCCCGCGTCTGGAACAGGCCGGGGTGAAACGACGATGGTGTCAGTTCAAAAATCTGGCCACCATCATGCCAAGCTGGTTCGCCTGGGCCGAGGAAGGTCAGCATCTTGCGCCGGCCCTGCTATTCGGGACCGATGACCCGCTCGCCCGGACCCACCATTTCTACACGGCGTGGGAACGTGGGGAGCTGGCGCGTATCTACCATGAGCATCTGGAAACGGCGCTCGCGGGTAGCGGACTGGATGAAGAACGCGACCACTCGTACGAAAGACTCTGGAACTACCGCGCGCCACGCACCGCCATCCCGGAGAGCTGGACAGGGAATGATCGGTTACCTCGGGCCGAATCCATTTCGGATCTGATTGCTGAACTCAGCGACAGACTCCACAGCCAAAGCCCGCCCCACCGTCGCGATGCGGCGGGTTGGTTGAACGCTCACAACCTGATGACGGCGTACACCGCCCTCGGGCTGACCCTGGCGGTGGGCGGTCGCGCCATCCGGACGCCGGTCCCGGACCTTTCGGCCCGGCACCACGCCACCGGGACCATCGCCCTGCAGGAGAAAGACCGGTCGGATGGGTCCCATGCCCGACTCGTGGTGCTACCGCCCGAGGTGATCCAGCAGATCGAGGCCTACATGGAGCACCTGGTCGTCCTTTTCACCACGTTTCCGGGGCTGCCCACGAGCCTCACCTGCCCCGCCACCAAGCACCGGGATCGGAGCGCATATCAGAGCGATCAGTATGAACTGGCGCTTCGCTCCACCTGTTTTTTCCTGGACGCCGGGGATCCCGGGGATCCGACGACCTGGGTCCCCGTGGAACTGACGGGCAGACGTCTGCGTGAGGAATGCAATCGCGTGCTCCCCGCCGCCTGGCCACTCGACAACGCCGGCCGTCACCTTTTGCGCAGCTATCTCACCGCTCAGGGCTGTCCCGCCACGATCATCAACACGCATCTCGGCCACTGGAGCTACGGCGAGGAGCCCTGGGGTGCTCCCTCCGCGTTCGATCCCGTCCGTTACCGAAAGGCGATCCGTCCGTATCTCGACAGACTCATGCAGGACATCGGCTACAGGGTTGTGGCGCCATGAGCGATATGTCTGGCGAACCGGGCGACGGCGGGCTCGACGACGATCCTCGCGCGATCTGGGCCGGCTGGAGGCACCTCTGGAACCCGATCGGGGAACGCCAGCCCGATCCCACCGAAGCGACCCGGGAGGAACCACAGGATGGTGACGAGTTCCTGTCCGTCTGGCGCATCCTCAAAGAGCAATACCCGAAGCTCACCTCGGTCGAGCCGCCCGAAGACCTCGAGTGGACGAAAAGCGACACGCGCACACTGATGTTACAGGTCCGCGCCGAGGCGCCAGCGGGCCGCAGCTTCGTTGCCCAGCGACGCGTTGCCGAAATCCTCGATACCGGCAACCGCGTCGGTCGGTGGCGGATCGTCATTCCGGACCTGCCCGTCCCTTTACCGCCGGCGCCTTCCTCGCCGTTCCAGCACCATGACTTTCTCGACATGGTCCGCCATCAGGGCCTGGTGGACACCTTTCTGAACCAACTCGCCTCTCCGATCGACACGGAACGGATTCAGGCCCGGTGGGGCCGGATTTTCCTGAGCGCCCTGCTCTTCGGCGGCCTTCTGCGCCCGCGGTGGCTCTGGGCTCTCGGCCACTCTCTCCATCAGGCTCCCGCACACCACCACTGGATGGAGCTGTATCACCAGGTCAAGGACGAAACGATGCCACTGCACCTGCGCTGGTATCCGGATCCGATCACGCGCCATCTGCTCGTCCGCGATGGAAACAAAGGCCTGCCTGCCGGCCTTCCGGAGACGCGGGCAGACGGCCCGCTCCTCTACCGCTGGATCAGAGAATGCGCCGAGACGCTGGGCTTCTCCGACCAGCTCCCGCGCAACTGGAGTCAACTGCAGAAGGTCGCCCGCCTTCATCTGGCGCTTTACGTCCCGCCGTATCTCCTCGCCCACGCCGCGGGTGAGCGGGTGGCCACGTCACTACCGGTCAGCGTGCATGAACGACTGATCTTTCCACCGGATCGGATCCGGACTTCATTGCCCCCACGGGCCACGGAGCCGGGCCATCGGTCCGAAGTCTCGGAGAACGGCTCTGCTCCTGCACAAAGCGCCACGACGGAGGAAGACGCCGACCCGCACGGCCATGAAGCCTGGCCCGCGCAACTGCACGATCTCACCCGTCTGATCCGAAAAAACGATCCCCCGGATCCACAGCCCATTCGCGACTGGATCGAGGCGCACCCAACCGCCAACCCGACAGGGGGCCGGACTCCCCTACCCTTGCTCCCGAGTGTCCGGCGGCTCGCCGACTGGGTCGCAAACCGGCTGTGCACACCCGCACGAGCGGGCCGCAAGCCGCGGCGCCGTACCGTCTATGAACTCTACAACGCCGTAGCCGGCCGCATCGCCGGTCAGCTTGGCGATACGGATCCGGCAGACCTCACGGCGGACGACCTCATCGAACTCTACACCAGCGCCCTTGAGGACACGCCGAACGCGCGCAGCCGCAAACGCGTGGCCCGAGGCCTTCGCAGCTTCCATCAATTTCTGATGGAAGCGCACTCCCGGTCGCCACTCCCGCTGGAGACGTTGGAGTCGCCGCAGCATGTTGTGACCCACGGCCCGCCCGACGCCAACTACTTGGACGAGGCCCTGTTTCAGCGCACCCTCGACTGGGTGGACGAGCTGTACCGTGACAACCCCGCGGTCGGCAGCGTACTCACCCTGATCATGGCTTTGGGATTTTACGGCGGTCTACGTCGCAGTGAGGCCGCGGGCATCCTGATTGGCGACCTCGAAGGCCCACCGGAATACTCGCTCCTGGTGCGGCCGAACGGCCTGCGTCTGCTCAAGAGCGGCAACGCGCAGCGCGTCCTACCCCTTCACGCCATGTTGCCGGAGGCGTTACTGGAACGGCTGACGAGATGGCAGGAGCATCGACGGGCCGAAACGGATGCGTCCGAAGATGCGCCACTGTTCGCGCTGCCAGACCGCGGGCCGATACGCCCCAACGATCAGCTTCTGGATGCGGCAACCCGGGCCATCACCCAGGTGACGGGCGATCCCGATATCCGCTTTCACCATCTGCGCCATTCGTTCGCATCCCGAACGCTGCTGCACTTCTGGGAACTGGAAGGCGAAGGCGAGGAACCGCTTCCTCCCTGGTCACAGGCCGGTTCGATGGCGGCCCCGACCGATCCCCGAAAGCTTCGCCGCGAACTCATTGGCGACCAAAGCCCCACGCAGCGTCGGACGCTGCGTCTGGTCTCGCGACTTATGGGCCATTCCGACACCCAGATCACCATCGAGCATTACGTCCACACTCTGGACGATCTTCTCGGACGTGCCGTCCGCCGCATGATCGACGGACTCGACACCCGACAGATCGAGACGATCACCGGGCGCAGCGCGCCGCGGATCCGTGAAATTCGTCGGGAGACGCACTCCGGCACCCCGGGGGAGATCATCGACCGCATCACCGATGGTCTACTGCCCTCGGGCTCGTCCCTGACGAAACTGCGGGAGCGGACGGAGGCCGGCATCCACTGCGGCACCCCCGTACCGATCGAGGAACCCGCGGACCCACTGGACCGGGCATCCCTCCTGATACGGGCCATCAACGATACCGAGTGTTCCACCGGGTCCCCGACCGGCCAATTCGCATTTCCGTGGGACAGGCCTACCCTCGAGCGCTACGCGGCCTTGCTTCGGACCCTTCCCCAGGAGCTCCGCCTGCGCCGAAGCCGCCCGGATGACCCCGACTGCCTGCTCGCACCGCCGCATGTCAACGAGCGTCCAACCTTCCAAACGACCTGGTCCTACCTGTATGGAAACGAACAGACGCCCGCGCTGACGCCACGCGACCGAAAAAAACTGCTGGACACTTTCACCCACGCCATGGTCCCCACAGCCCCACTACTGACGCTCCAGCTCAGCAGCGTACCCGACCTCAAACGCTGGGTACGTCTGCTGGATCATCTGGAGCTCCGGGAGCTGTTCATCGGGTATCACATCGCCAAACCCGGCTCCCGGGCCGCGAATCCGTCGGAGCAGTTGCAGCATTGGCGTCATAAGGCTGGCCACCATCTATCCATCGAGCACGGCCCGATGGGCCACCCATCCCGGGAAGCCACCGCCGCCCGAGGCGAAGTCATCGTCACCTTCCATCCCGACGCACAGAAAGCCGTCTCCCTCAGCCCGTACGCGGTGCAGCTCGCAATATTCCTCGCCTGGGCCCAAGAAAGCGATGAGAACAGGACGTGATCATCGCCCCCTGAATTCAACCAATAAGTCCAATGCCATGTCATACGGCGCGTTGCCGCTGTAAGTGGTTCCTAAGAAACTCGATCCGGCCCAGTAACAGAGCCGCTAGCGAGGGCGGAGATTCTGCTTGTCTTCCATCTCCCCCCGGATTCGTTCTTCGCTGATCTCGACGAAGTTGTTGCCAGTCGGGAAATACCCCAGAATCAGTCCATTGGTGTTTCGTCCGAGCCGAATTCCCCACAATGAAATGGCCGGGCGGAGTACACGGCGCAGGTGAAGGCCGCGCTTACCTGCTGATGGGCCATGAACTATCTTCCACTTCCGACGGGGATTGGCTTCACCGCCGCGCGCCAGTGGCCGAGGGCGTGGACCATCGCCATCCGGGTTGCTTCGGCCTTCGCCGGTCGATATTGGGGATGAGAGCCGTGCCGCTCTTGCGCGGCGTCCCCGCTGCCCCGGACCGTGTCGCTTTTCAATCAGCAAACCGGCGGCGTCCATCCACGATCCCCGAACGTTGTTCGATCCCCGCCCGTTTGACGATCCGGGCCCAGCGAACGCCCCTCCCCCGTAAAGATTACGGTACCGCCGCCGTCCGGCTGATCCGGCCCACATGCCGGTAGGCCCACTCGTGGCTCACCACAGATGAACGTCTACACACGCGCTCCCCTCCCCGCTGCTCATCCTCCATTGTGCGTGAGGACTCTAATAAGCACTGGTGCTCGTGGAGGGGGAGCATACGAAAACTCCAGACCGCGCGCGCCTGTGCGCATGTCTACAGCAAGATTCTCCCAAAACACAACCGAACCAATAGAGATTAAGAATGAAACAAGAAGCGCCGATTGAAAAAATCATGACCCACCGGGATGCCACCCCAGAACGACAAATTTCAGGAACACCAACCCCTACTCTCAAACATTTAAGCACGCTATATACTGACAGTAAATTTTTCGGCCATCACAAAAAGCAAAACTATGGCAGAACACGCTTGATGCTTAACCAACAATCATCAACACTAGAACCACCAGATACGCGTACAGGATCTCCCATGCCACGAGCCAGCTTGACCACAACCCAAAAAGAACGCGCACTCGCGACCCTAGCGGCGAAAGCTGCTATCCACCAGAGCCGCGCGCTCATCGAACAAAGCGACCAAACGATCTCCAACGAAACGTTCGAAAGCCTCTCCTTCGCAGTTAACTCCGTCCAGGCCATACGTGTGCGCAAAGAAAAACGCCCGCAAATGAAAAAGCTGATGGAAACGATCTACGAAGTTTACCGGCGAGGTTACCCGCTGGAAGTGATAGCCAAGAAAATTGGCGTCTCTAGTGGAGCGATGTCAACAAATCTGCGCAAACTTGGATTTGAATTGCGGTCGCCTGCGCACCGAACCCAACACGCCACCCCCCCGTATCGACAGTACACGATCGACCACCACGCGTTCGATGAGATCGAGCAGCAGAATCCGGCGTACCTCCTTGGATTGCTCCAAGCGGACGGCAATATCACGATCAACAAAGGCCGACCTGATGGAATACGATTCCGAATTCAAGCTCGGGACGCCGCCATCCTTGATAATGTAAAGCTAATACTAGGATCCAACGCCCCGATAGAAGTCCTACAAGTTCAGAACCAAGACGGAAAATGGTATTGGCAGGCTCACCTTTGTGTTTACAGCGTCGCACTCGCGAGACGGCTGATCGACCTGGGCCTGAGACGTGACAAGGCCTCACACCACCAATTTGCACCGCCGGTCTACTCTGCAGAGGCTAGAAGACATTTCTGGCGCGGAATGGTCGACGGAGACGGATCGATCGACCGGGAAAACGTCGATCGAGTAAAATATCCTCTGTCTGGCTGGCGGATACAATTCTGCGGAGACTACGGAATAGTAACGGCGTTTTGCCACTACGTCGAAGAAATTACCGGAAGAAAAATTACGCCATATTTGAACGGAAATAGCAAAATCAATTGGTCGTGCACCGTGCCGGTTGCAGAATCGATATCGATCGCCCGCCACCTTTACACCGGTGCGACTATCGCACTCTACAGGAAAAAGCGGATTGCAGACGCGCTTACGGCAGCTTGGTCGACCGCAAAGCTAAATGGAGTAACAACGACGACACAGCCTAATGGCCGACGCGTGTTCACTAACAAAGGCGAAGCGGACGACGAGGTGCACAAGATCCTCAGAAACGTGATTACTGCGGAGGGACGCAATAATTATGATAACGATTGATGTACGCCGGGATCTCTCGGGGTATTAATGAATGCAGGAGCGCCATCAATTGCGGCATGTTTGCCAGCTCGTATCATCGAGGTCATTCCATGCGAATGGGGACCATAGCGCGCGCCCAACTCGCGCCCTAATGGATGTACGGACCACGGGGGGCTGTGCAGGCACCAGAGACAATTGGTCTCTCCGTACCGGACTCTTTGAAGCATCACCTAAGGAGACGCTGATTTAATACGCGGCGGCTCCCGGCCAGCGGACGGGTCTGGGATAATGGCAGCCGGTTTCCGCCCCGAGGCAAGGATCGATGTCGCAGCGCAGTTTTTCCGATATCGAATATTCCGGCAAGCGCAAGCAGACGCGACGCGACCGATTTCGGGGCGGACGCCATCACGCCCTGGGCGGCGCTGGTGGAGGCGATCGAGCCGCACTACCCGAAGGGGAAGCGCGGCCGCCCGCCGATGAGTTATGGTCAAGTCTGGTGTATGAGCAGTTGCTGGTTCAGGCGGCGCTCCGGTCGGTGATGGAGGATGCCTCGTCGTTGGTCGGTTCGGTCTGCTCGACGCCGTCGATGAACGTGACCCCGCGCTCGAGCTTGTCGAGCCATTCGTAACCCCGGAGCCGACGCCAGCGCTTCTGCGCGCTCTGGCCGAGCTTGAACGTCAGGCTCAGGACGGTGTTGCGGGTCACGCAACCCCGGGTCTTGGCAGTGCGTAGCCGCACGGTGGCGAAGGTCGATTCGATCGGGTTGGTGGTCCGGATCGACTGCCAGTGCGCGGCCGGGAAGTCGTAGAACGCCAGCAGGTCTTCCCG
>NZ_KB906195.1:0-11495 GCF_000381205.1 Thioalkalivibrio sp. ALE11
ACGCCCTGGGCGGCGCTGGTGGAGGCGATCGAGCCGCACTACCCGAAGGGGAAGCGCGGCCGCCCGCCGATTGGTCTGGAGCGGATGCTGCGGATGTACGTGGCGCAGCAGTGCTTCAACCTGTCGGATGAAGGGATCGAGGACGCGGTCTACGACAGCCAGGCGATCCGGCGCTTTGTCGGGATCGACCTGAGCCGCGAAGACGCCCCGGATGCCACCACTCTGCTGCAGTTCCGTCGGTTGCTGGAGCGCCACGACCTGACCCGGGTGATCTTCGAGCGGCTCAACGCCCATCTGCAGGAACGGGGCCTGCTGCTGCGTGAGGGAACGGTCGTGGATGCCACGCTGATCGCCGCCCCGCCATCGACGAAGAACGAGAACAAGGCGCGTGACCCGGAGATGCACCAAACGAAGAAGGGCAATCAGTGGTACTTCGGGATGAAGGCACATGTCGGCGCGGACGTGGTCACGGGCCTGGTTCACACCGTGAAGGGGACGGCGGCGAACGTCTCGGACGTGTCGCAGGTGCCGGACCTGCTCCATGGCGAGGAAGACAGCCTGCATGGCGACGCCGGCTACATCGGTGCGGAGAAGCGGCTGGACGCGCATCGTCCCGAGACCCACATTGCGCGCAAGCGCGGCACCGTGCGCGCGATGCCGGAAGGCCCGGCGCGCGAGCGGGTGCGCGCCGCCGAACGGCAGAAGGCGCAGTTGCGTTCGATCGTCGAGCATCCGTTCCATGTGGTGAAGAACCTCTTCGGGTACCGCAAGGTGCGCTACCGAGGCCTCCGGAAGAACACCGCGCAGCTCCACAGTCTGTTCGCCCTGGCGAACCTGTATGGCACGCGACGGTGGGGACTGCTGCCGCAGGGGTAGTACGTCCGCAGGATCGATAAACGCCCCTGTGACCACCAAAACCGGCGGTCACAAGGCACCCAAAAGGCCGCCCCGGCCGGCCCAATGTCCTTCCAACAATGCGTTGGCGGGCCACGGAGCCGGATGCAGAGCCATTAATCATCCTTCTTTAGTTCGAATGCGGTGATCGTGAAGGCCCACCGGACACCGTAGACCCAACGGTCGCGTCCGTGTGCCGGCGGCGTGGTCCGAGTACAGACAATCCTGCCGCGCTCGCTCCAGACGCGGTCCTCCGGGTTTGGCGCTCCAGAGGGGCCTGTAGCGAGTTCGATGGAGTCTCCCAGCCGATCCTGCCAGTACTGATGCTGGTTTCTCGGTGAGGTAAAGCGGGCCGTGGTGTTGGGCATATGCCGAAACTCTACCGAGCTCAACAGTTCAAGGTGGTGAAGGAGCTCGATCCACCGTTTGGCCTGAGCGACTTGGGCAAAACGGGTGTCGAGAGCCGTGTCAGGTTGCGCGCCCCGAAGATAGCCGGTCACGAAATTGCGCCGATCGCGTGCCCGGAGTCCGTCGAGGAAGGCGAGGGTGTGTTTCGCCAGCCGTTGGTCCTGCTGGGTCCGTGGTGGCTCGAGCACCGGCGCCCCCTGGCCTGTGCGGGACTGGCGCCAGTGGTCGGGGTAGCTTTTGGCGAGCTGGAGCGCTTCGTCGATTCGTTCGGGTTTCCACGGAAAGGCGAAATCCGGGCTTGTATCCTCACCTTCGGCCAGCTGATTCAGGGCGTCGGTGAACAATATTCTCCGGATATACGGATCCTCTGGCTTTTGTAGCTTCTTCTGAGTCGCGGATGGGTGGACCTGGCAGCAGTGTGCGCCGCCGTCGACCTTGGTCGTGAAGTGCTCGACGATCGTCGCCGCATCGGAGGTCCCCAGGGATTGCCGGGTCTTGTAGATGGTGTGTTCATCGACACCGCACAGGTTGGCCAGCTGTTTGGCGTCCAGCGGCGGCGTCGCCTTGCGTACCGCCCGTCCCAGGAGGAAATCCGCCAGATGGACGTAGTGGTTGAGCGTAATGTCCGTGGTGGCGTGGCCCAGCAGCATACTGAGCAGACGGAGGCTCCGGCGCTGTACGCCCGCTTTGCCGACCAGCGCCTGACGGACGCCGGCCGGGTCCTCGAAGCCGATGAGCCGGTCGTACCAACCGATGTGATCGGACTGGTCCATGTTCTCGCCCCGCCAGAGGGTGAGAAACAGTCGGTTCGCAAATGAGTGCCGAAGGTGGTGGAAGCGGAGGGTTGGGTCACCGGTCACGCGGACCAGCGCGTCGGTAATGTCCTCCAGGGGACCGGTCAGCAGGTTCGAAGCATTTCCGTACGCTGAGGTGTCGGGTGTTCCCGGCAGCGGAGCGAACAGGGGGGTGTCGTGCTCGGAAAGTTCGGCCTTTCGGGCTTCGTCCCGCCGGCGGTTGATCCATTCCACCAGTCGATCCAAATAGGCTTTCGGCATCAGGGAACGAAGCGGGCTCAGACGGTGCGCGTTGGCGGTCTTGAGGGCCCGGGTGGTGTTGGGCTGGACCACGATGTCGAGCCAGGGCGGGGGATCGAAATCGCCGAGTCGGAGTGCGACGACCTCGCTGCGACGATACCCGCAGTAATAGGCCAGACAGGCGATGAGGACGCGGATCTCGGCGGCGGCCGTTCCCGGGCCATGCCGCCAGTCCAGCCATCGGACAACCCAGCCGAAGTCGTCGGGGTCCAGAAAGTTGGCATCGACGGCGTGGGGTTGATGATGTCGGGCCTCGAAGACACCGGAGTCCTCGAGCGTGGGAACCTGCGGATACGTCGCGCTCAGGAAATCGTGGAAGCTGCGCAGCGCGTTCGCGATCCGCTTGCGTTGGGCGCCGGTCTCCGCGTCATCGAGGGCGTTGTTGTAGAGCTCGATGAAATCACCGGGGGTTTCGATCCTGCTGAAATCCTCCAGCCCCATCTGGCCGTAAAGCCGGGCGGCGATCGCGTTGTAGTGGTTGTAGGCGGTTTTCGGTTTGAGAGCGCGTCGCCCGTGGCCTCCGCGGAAGAGCCAGTGCAATGCCCAGTAGCCGAGCAGACGGAGACTTGGGGCCGAATCGACTGCGGTCTGGCTGGGTTCGTCCGAGGCATGTTCGGCTAGCCAGTCTTCCAGGGCGTGGGGGTTTCGAGGGCTGCTGTTGCGGATCGCCCCGCCCAGCTCGCCGATGACTTTTCGGACTCCGCTTGGCGAGAGCGTTTCCGACTCGTGCTCATCGCCTTTTTCCGTGGTCCCGGACCCCGCGTTGGCAGCGGCCAGTTCGCGCTTGACCGGGTCCATGGAGATCCGGTCAGGCTTGCTAAAGATCCGGCCCCAGACATGTGCGGGAAGGGAGGCGGGCGCGTAATAGCCCTTGGCGTGTCCGATCAGGTGCGGCGGAATGTAGAGGGCGAGGCGCGTCGTGGCGATGTCTTTCAGGTCCGACCAGTTCCTGGGTAACGAATCCTGGAATCCGCAATGTTGGGCATAGCCCTTCATCATTTGGAACAGCCCCCTGGGGTCTCGTCGGCCCTGTGGCGGATCGGGGAAGCCCTGTCGTGAGGCTCGAACAAGCAGCCAACGTGAAATGGGGTCCAGGAACACCCGCTGTATGCGCGGTCGATTCGCCTTTTCAGGATCCTGATCGGCCTGGCCGTCGAGCACGAGGTCGAGCCATTCGAAATGCGGCTCCGCCGCCTGGATCGCCTCGGGGGCGGCCCATAACCATTTGGCCTGAAGGACGCCGGAAAGCAGGCAGAGACTCGTCAACGCCTGACCCCAAAAGACCCGCTCGGGCATGTCGCTGACGTCCGGAGGTGCCGCTTCTGTCAGGCTTGATACGAAGGCGTCGTAGAAACCCTCGTGTTCCACCATCTTTTCGAAGGATTCGACCGTGAACATCGGGCTTGGCGGCGAGGGTAGAGGCGCAGGAATCATCCGTATCGGGATCCGCCACCGCCCCAGACGGTTGCCCGCGTCGAGCACTTCGAGGATGCGCCAACGCGTCACGAAGTCGCGTCCCTCAGGCCCGTGCGTGCGCGCCAGAGACATCATTCCTTCGAAGGACGCATGGATCTTTTCGGGTGGCCCTTCCTTGGCGGACGCGAAGAGCGAGGGGCAATGGTCAAACAAGCTCTCCATGAGCTTCTGGAATTCAGGTGGGCAGAAGAGCTGCGCACCCGGTATCTCGTCGTGCCATGGCCATTCTTCCGCCCGGTGAAGCGTCAGGATGTCCTCGAACGGATGCCAGATGTGGCGCCAGCGTCCCCAGACCGCCGGTAGAGGCTCCAGGCGGGCCACGGTCACCCAATTCCAGCCGTCGCCGGTTTCAGCCGAGCTTGAGGCGAAACGGCTCATGAGGCGGGCTCAAGAGCCTTATAGCCCACCCGCGCGAGGAGGTCGTCGAGGGCAGGGAGGAGAATTTCTCGGTAACGGACCGGATCGAAAGCGGACTGGGGCGTCCATGGTTCCTCGCCGTATCGCCAGTGTCCGAGGAGGGCATTGATGGCGGTGGTGGGCAGCGGGTATTCACCTTGGGTTGCGAACTCCGTCAGGCATGTCCGGAGAAAATGCCGGCCGGCATTTCCCACAGGCCATGCACCCGGCCGATATTGTTCGCATTGTTGCCGGAGCCGATCACCGGTCAGTTCTACGGGCTCCCATTCGTCAGCACCGGGCTGCTCGGTTGTCGGCAGCAGAAAGAACAGCGTCTTTCGAAGGTCCAGCCGGAAAGCATCGCTTCGATAGCGGCTTCGGTCGCGATTTTTGGTGGCCTCCACTTCGCAGTCCATGGAGAAGGACAGCGGCATGCGCAGATACAACCTCTGCAGATGGGCGAGGTACTGGTCAATCTGACGCACGAGCGTGTCGGGCAGCACGGCCAGCCGGGTATGCCGACCGTCCCACTGGTCCTTTTCCCGGAGCAGCATCGTGGATGTGGGCCGGTGGATCTTGGTCAGATCCGTTATCGGAGTCCGCACCGCGCGAAAGCCGGTGGCGAGTGCCAGCCCGATCGCCGTGTAAGCGGTCACCCGATTGTGCTCCGCGACCAGGCACCTCAGATCACCGTGACCGGGCGTCCCTTGCGGCTCCTGAAGGCGGGCCACCAACGCCGTCACGGCGGAGAAAGTTGGAGCTCGGTCAGTCCCGACCTGGTCGCGGCTGCCATCCACGCTGGGCGCTTCTTCGAGAGCGAGTAGATCGTTGGGTCTGTCGCTTCTCCTGGAAAGCGACATCTCCGCCGACAGCGCCTGCATCGCATCGCGGTAGGTGCTGGAAAGTGTGCCACGGGTGTACGCCGTGTAATAGCGATGGGTCTCTGCCAATGCGTCAGGCCGATCGAACAGTGCCGCCACCGTCAACTGGTCCCCTTCTTCCTGCCCCGAAAGCCAGGAAGGGATCATCTCGATCATGGATGCCAGGTCTGACCATCGATCGGAAACGCCGGCCTCCTTCAGATCATTGCGAATGCGATCCTTCCACCAGCGTCTCAGGTCAGCAATTCTGTAATGCTGCCAGTACATTTCGGGGGCTACGGCGTCAGAACCATTAGGCGCCCCGTAGAAAGATCTTGCGGCGCCCCAGACATCCGGCAAAACGATCCAGGCGGGCTTTAGCTGACCATCGTCGTTGAGCGGCCTCCGGAAGGGTAGCCGGTAGGGGCGAATCCACGTGCCAGATGTAGGATCCCACGCGAGGTCGAGGCCAAACGTGGCCTCGGTGCCCTGAATGACTTGCATTCGATGAAGCACATCCGGAGGAGTGCCCGTCGCGAGTCCGACGCCCGCCATCTGCAGAAGGGCGATATTTTGGTGGCGAGTCGTCTGCTCTTTCGTGCTTGTGGGCTCCCACGCCATATGTTGCTCCCATAAGCGGTTGAGCGTAGTTACCACCAATTGGATTTCGTAAGCACGGGCGCGTCGCCGATCCACCCTCTGGCGCTGGTTATCCACAGCGATATGCCGCCCACGGGCCGCTGCTAAGGCGAAAACGGTTCCCAAATGCGGGCGTTTGACGTTCTCAGGGTTGAAGTCCTTGGATTCTGAATCCTCGGGATCGTCTCCCAATAGGTCATTGGCATCGAGTGCGACCGACGGCTCGCTCTCATATTCCCGCGGGTCCTGGCCATCTTCATCCATACGGTCGCGGGTTTTCTTCTCGACGCGATGATGGTGAAGGGTCGCGCGATGGCCGCGCCAGCCGACTTGAAGCGTTCCCGCCTCCTTTAGGAAACCGTATTGTGAGTGATCCGGCGGGATGCGATTGGGGTCTAGCTTGTTTCGGTCTTGGGTCTTGCCGCCTTTCTTCTTCTGAGCCGTGATTGGGGCTCCTGGCAACTCAATATCGGTTAGACCGTGAGCGTGGACAAGCAATCGGCAGAATGCCGATAATGCCCCGCGACGACGGTCAGCGAGAGGGCGTTGCGTTTTTGTTTGACGTCGGCTCCACTTCTCGGCATTCGGTAGTGTCTTTCCAAATTGATCTGCCAAAAACTTGGCGAGATCGCGTTCGGCGGCACAATGTGGCTTTAGGACTTCGAGAAAATACACGTGTTCGGCCACATGGAGCTCACGGAGGAGGAGGCTCGTGTGATAAGCCGCACTTTTGGCTTCTTCGAGGGTCCCCTCATGGGCAATGATCGAATGGACCACCAAAAAATGTGCTTGTAGCCATTGGTAGGCTTCGGGTAAGGACTGGTCCTCGGTGTCATCGATAGAGAAAGCGTGTTGGTGCCAGAGGACGCACCACAGAGGATGGCTCGAGTAAAGCCCACGTAAAGGCGCCAAAAGGTGGCCGTCTCCGGCGTGACGGGCCTTCTGTTCGGGGTGTGAGCGAATCGCGTGGTCCTCGGGGATCTGGCCAACCGCGTCGGCCCACAGATCGAGGTGCTTGAGGCAATCGCCGGCGATGCTTTTGATCTTTGGGTGTAGCTCGCGGATATGGCGCGCGATCTCGAACACCCCGGCCGGCGGGTCCGGAGTATGGAGATCGCGGTGGACACTTTGGAGGATCTTAGACGAGAGGTACTCGGAGGTTTCGAGTACTGCTTGATCGAGTTCGGCTAAGCTCCCCTTAGTCGGTTGGCTCATCGGCGTTCTCCTGCCTGAGGGCATCCCGCGTCCTTCGCAGGCGACGGGCGTCAACGTTCAGCAATTGCAGAAGCGCCCGCTGACTATCGATCCGGTCGAGGCCAATGGTGGCGGCCTCCGGGGTTTCAAGATCCCCGGAATCGAAAGCCTGGACCCAGAGGGTGACCAGTTCGTCTCCATTACGTGGTCCAAGCAGGGTGGGGACTACCAGGCGATCGAGCAGACGCCATTGGTCGATTTGTCCCTGCTCGGCTTTGTCGTGGACCGTGACCGGTATATGTGCGTCGGGGCCCAGGTGGGCGCGGGCGATCTGGGCGGATCGGATTCCGTACGCGATGGGATATTCCGGATTGTCGGCGTCGCGGGCCGCAAGCACACCAATGGGCATCATGTGCAGCAGCGACGTCAGAACGTCGGTTTCCAGCGAACGGCCCTCATTGGCCAACAGCTGGAGCGCAGGGTCGGGCGGGTGCCATCGGACATCGTGGGGCGCGGAGAGTGACTGGATGGGTACGGTAGTTCGGCGTGACATTCGGTACGCGCCGCTCATTTATGGTAGTGATCGTAGGATGGTGCAGAGAGCCCTGGTATGTCTACCGGACGACGAGATAGGGAAAGGCCGGAGTTGCTGTGCCAAGTCGGGCCAAACACTAGGTTGTCTCGTTACGTCAGTGGTACCGACAAAGCATCAGAGTATCCAGAGGGAGGGTGGGGAGCAGCTCAACATCGAGTGCCAGAGGATACCCTGGCGGTTCGTTTGATAAGTCACCAACTGCCCAGCCTGTCATTAACTTATAGGGAAAATCTATGTCGCAGCATAAGGTCGCCCAGCAGCTCAACCAACTTATCGCGCAATACGGTCCGCAGCTGGCAGAAGATCCACGCCGTACTGGCGCCTTGCTGCGCGATCTCTGCGCGCCGTACAAGCGCGAAGTACGCGTCCTTAGCGCCGTCGCCGAAGAGGGGTTGGCCAAGGAATTGATGCGGGATGACGGGAAAACCTCCGCCACCATTTTGCTGCCCCGCCTAGCCGGGCAGTTGCACGATGACCTGGGCATCGACGAGGGGTTGGCCCTGTGGGCCATCGTCGCCTGGGCCGAGGCTTTGGGGTGGACGGTGCCGCCGCTGAATTATGCCACCACTGAGCCCGCCTCTGCTCAACCGGGCTTCTCATCTTCCCAGAAACCACCCGCGCAACATGAAGGCGAGACACGGCCACGGATCGGGCAGAGCGGTCGTTATCTGGACAATGGCGACGGCACTGTCACCGACCCTGAGACCGGGTTGCAATGGATGCGTTGTAGCCTGGGGCAGGAGTGGGACGGCCAGACTTGTGTGGGAGAGGGAAAGGATAAAATGACGTGGCAAGATGCGTTGGATGCGGCGAAGGAGGTCAACCGTCGAGGAGGCTACGCGGGTTATCGAGACTGGCGGGTGCCGACCATCGAAGAACTGAACAGCCTAGTCTATTGTTCCAGCGGGAAACCCGGTTATTTTCCCTTTGTGGGGAGTCGTGACCATCGCGGTTGTGAGGGGGACGACCAGATGCCTACGATTGATTTAGAGGCATTTCCTGAGGCATTTCCTGAGGAATGGCAGTGGCATCAATTCTGGTCGGCCTCGCCCTATGCCGGGTCTTCGGGCCTCGCGTGGTCTGTCAGCTTCCGCACTGGCGACGGCCACTGGAGCGCCAAGAGCACCAGCCGCACGGTCCGGTTGGTGCGCGGCGGACAGTGATTTTGCCTGTTGGAGAGCGCGATGTCCGCGCAGCCCCGCGTTTCGTTGAGCATTTCGGGTAAGCGGTCATTCCGGACCGTGTCGACCGGCTAGATGGCAGTTCTCTCCTGTAGGCGAGAACTGACGTGCGGCTCGACCTTGGGGACACTTTCAGGTTTGTCTCTGGCGCAGGCGGTCCAGCTTACTCCGTATTCGCCGCCGCGCCTCCGCCGTTTCCTGCTCGTCGAACTGGAAGGCCGCCTGCTCCAACGGAACATCTTTTGGGCACCATACCCTCATCACGTCCCCGACACGCGTATCCTCCGGTAGCCTCGCACGCGGCACGATCTGGGCCGATTCGTAACCGGGCTCTCCCATGATCACACGGGCCCATTCACCCTCGAAGGCATCGACCATCCCGCGCTCAGGCTTATCGATCGACACAGGCCATCCCCTGATCGCGCATGTCCTCGATTTGATTTTCGCCGACTCGCCAGAACTCTGTCAGTTCGTCGAGACTGCTCCAGGGACGCCCCTCGATGATTTGCTCGGAGCGGGCGTCGCCGATATGGATAATGTCCTGCAAGCGCTTCCGCGACGCGCTGTTGATGTCGATGCAGTCGTGCAGGGGGCGGTCCGTGTCGGTACTCCGTCCGAATGGGCGGGCAGCCGTACCCTCCGCTGCGCCCGGCTGCACGCCGCCCTCGATCGACCAACGGTGTTCGACGGGGTCGCACTGCATGCGGATCGTGCGGTCGGCCGTACCGTAGAATCGGGCGTCAGTGTACCGATCCACGTAGGCGATCACATCGTCATGCGGGTGACCATATTGATTGTCTTCGCCGTACTGCGCGATGACGATGGTTGGATCCACGGCTTCGAGAAATTCGGGACTGCTAGACGTGCTGGACCCGTGGTGTCCAAGTTCCAGCAGATCGGCGTCGATATCAAGGTCCGTGCGCAGGATCTCTGCCTCGCCCTGATGTTCGATGTCTCCGGTGACCATCGCGGAACATGGCCCGTAGTCAATGCGTACGACGATGTTCTTGTCGTGTAGATGGCCGCCATAATCGGCCGCCGAGCCCTCCGGGTGCAGGGCGGTGATCTTCACGTCCCCCAGCTTCTTGATGCGACCACGTTCCGGTTCGACGTACTGGGTGTCTTGCGCTTCCAGGAGGGCATCGATGAAAGTCTCGAAGGTTTGCGTGGTGTGCGCCTGACCATTGTACCAGACCGACTCCACTTGGGTCTCCTCCAGGATCGCGGAGGCACCGCCGATGTGGTCGGCGTGGGCGTGTGTCGCCACTAGAAGGTCCAATCTGTGGATACCAGCTTCCTGGAGATGGTTCAGCGCGTCGTACCGGGACCGCCCGGCGTCGATCATCACGGTCTGGCCGTCCGCCTCGAACAGCATGGAGTCTCCCTGGCCCACGGAGAGGGCAGTCACCTTCAGGACCGCGCTGACGGGCCCCGCGAACAGCGCGAAACCAATCGCCACAGAAACGGCCACCAGTTGTGATTTCTGCATCAGCAAGCTCCTCCTGTTCAGAACAGACGCTACACCGGGTTCCCGCGCTCCGGGGACCTTTGCGAGTCGCGATCTGCCCTTCATGGCGGGCACCATCACCGTTGCGGGTCATCTGAACGCTGATTGGAGCGCGAGGCCCCGCCCCGCGCAACGCACGGATCTGATATGGTTTTTCCCGAATGGCCTGTCTGTAGCGCCTGATTTCGCTACGCCTGCCTGAATCAGACGGGTCACCACTCATTCAACGGCCGGAGCCTGTGCACGAGCAGACCTGACACCTATGGAATCGCTGATCAATGGACCTGCATCCGGATCCATCGCCCGCCAGTTGGAAGGACATTAGGGCCACGGCGGCATGTTTTGGCCCCTGTAACCGCCATTTTGAGCGGTTACAGGGGCGATTTCCGGTCCCGCAGACACACTATCCCTGCGTGAGGAGCCCCCACCTTCGCGCGCGGTACAGGTTCGCCAGGGCGAACAGGCTGTGCAGCTGCGCGGTGTTCTTCCTGAGGCCGCGGTAGCGGACCTTGCGATAGCCGAAGAGGTTCTTCACCACATGGAACGGATGCTCGACGATCGAACGCAACTGCGCCTTCTGCCGTTCGGCGGCGCGCACCCGCTCGCGCGCCGGGCATTCCGGCATCGCGCGCACGGTGCCGCGTTTGCGCGCGATGTGCGTCTCGGGACGATGCCCGTCCAGCCACTTTTCCGCACCGATGTAGCCGGCATCGCCATGCAGGCTGTCTTCCTCGCCGTGCAGCAGGTCCGGCACCTGCGACACGTCCGAGACGTTCGCCGCCGTCCCCTTCACGGTGTGAACCAGGCCCGTGACCACGTCCGCTCCGACATGCGCCTTCATCCCGAAGTGCCATTGATTGCCCTTCTTCGTTTGGTGCATCTCCGGGTCACGCGCCTTGTTCTCGTTCTTCGTCGATGGCGGGGCGGCGATCAGCGTGGCATCCACCACCGTGCCCTCGCGCAGCAGCAGGCCCCGTTCCTGCAGATGGGCGTTGATCCGCTCGAAGATCACCCGGGTCAGGTCGTGGCGCTCCAGCAACCGACGGAACTGCAGCAGAGTGGTGGCATCCGGGGCGTCTTCGCGGCTCAGGTCAATCCCGACAAAGCGCCGGATCGCCTGGCTGTCGTACACCGCGTCCTCGATCCCTTCATCCGACAGGTTGAAGCACTGCTGCGCCACGTACATCCGCAGCATCCGCTCCAGACCGATCGGCGGGCGGCCGCGCTTCCCCTTCGGGTAGTGCGGCTCGA
>NZ_KB906196.1:0-9988 GCF_000381205.1 Thioalkalivibrio sp. ALE11
CACGAACTCGGTCGCGGCGCTCCCTTCCGCCCGCGGCCTCGCCGCTTCCGCATCCAACAGCCGCCGCCAGCGCTGCAGACTGCCCACCGAGATCCCGTGCCGGGCACAGTACACTTCCTGGGTCAGACCGCTACGCTCCCAGCCCGACACCAACTCCTGCCACTCGCTCCGACTGCGCTGGCGCCATCCCATGATGCCGCTCCTCTCCCACTGGGTTCGGCACCATCATCCGGCCAGCGCCGCCAGGGAGGAAGAATGTATTTCGCTGGACGCTTACCTACATCGAGCTGAACCCGGTGCGGGCGTGCATGGTGCCAGCGGCCGGTGACTACGCCTGGTCCAGCTACCGCCAGCGCATGGGCGAGGAGGAATGCTGGATCGATCCGGATCCGGCCTACCTGAACCTGGCGCATCGCGAAGCCGACCGGCGCGCGCGATACGCCCGGTTCGTGGAGCAGTGTGTGCCGGAGCAGGAGCTGACGCTGATGCGCGAGGCCCTCCAGCGCGGCCAGCTCACCGGCAACCCGCGCTTCGTGGACGAGGTGGAGCAGATCATCGGTGTACGCGTTGAGCGGCGGCGTCCCGGCCGCCCGTCATCACGCCGGGCATGAGAAAAATAAAAGGAAATAGATCTGTCCCCGTTTACCTGTCCACAATTTTTCGGTTTGCTTCCTGTTCTCCGTGTGCATATGCTGTTGGAATATGCCTATCGAGGTGGGCCAAGTCATGAAACGACGCACCGCAAGCTTGTTCCGGAATGGTCGCAGCCAGGCCGTTCGGTTGCCGAAGGGTTTTACCTTTGATGCCGACGAGGTGGTGATCGAAAAGAGTGGCGACGCCTTGATCCTGCGCGCCAAACCCCGGTCCTGGGACGATTATTTTCGCGGTCCCGGCGAGACCCTGCCCGAAGACTTCCCCGATTCGATCGAGGATCACGTGGCGCAGGACCGCGAGGCATTGTGATCCGTGCGCTACATGCTGGACACGAACATCTGCATCTACATCATGAAGCGCCGCCCGCCCGAGGTGCATGAGCGGTTGCGCCATGTTCCGGTGGGCGATGTGGGGCTGTCCGTTGTGGTGGTGGCCGAACTGCGGTACGGGGTGCGGCGCTCGTGTCACCGCAAACGCAGCGAGGCCGCAGTGGAACGCTTTCTGGCGTTCACGAGAGTCTGCGACTGGCCGGAAGAAGCCGCCGAGCATTATGCCGACATCCGCGCGGAACTCGGACGCGCTGGAACACCGATCGGCTCCAACGATCTCCTTATCGCGGCGCATGCACGCGCCATCAACGCTGTCCTCGTCACCAACAATGGGCGGGAGTTCGATCGCGTGCCGGGGTTGCAAGTGGAAAACTGGGTGTCGGCGCACTGAGGGAGAAGGAGCCGCGCATTCCCAGAAAAGGTATCTGTCCCCGTTCCTCCCGTTCCTCTCGTGTCCCCGTTCCTGCTCGACCTGTTCGGGATGGTGGCGCTGTTCGTGGCTCCGCGAATCCTGGAGCGAATGCGTTCCCGCGGTTCACCTTCGGCGGAACAGACCGAGTGGGGTGGGCCCCTCTATCCTGCTCTGAGGTGGGTTTACTTTTTGTGTAAGATGTAGCCCCGCGTAAACTGAAGGGAGCCGGCCATGCTGGGGCAACGCATTCACCAGGCGCGCCTTGCGGCTGGCCTGACGCTGGAGGCGTTGGGCCAGCGTCTGGGTGTCTCCAAGGCAGCGGTTCAGAAGTACGAAAAGGGCGCCGTGACGCCCGATTCCGCGAAGCTGCTCGCGATTGCCGGAGCTTGCGGGGTGCGTACGGAGTATTTTTTTCGCACGGCGACGGTACGTCTGACCGACGTGGAGTTCCGCAAGAGCCACGACCTTGGCAGGAAGCGGGAGGAGGCGGTTCGGATCCGCGTGGCGGAGGGGGTCGAGAAGCGTATCGAGTTGCTGAATGCCTTTCCCGAGGCGCCCATTTCGCGGTTTTTGGTGCCGCAGGGCGTGCCCGATCAGGTGACCGATCTGGAGGCGCTCGAGGCGGTCGCGGAGGAGGTCCGGCGGGCGTGGTCGCTGGGTCTGAATCCGATCGGGGATCTGACCGATACGCTCGAAACCCTGGGTTTCCTGGTCCTCGCGGTCGACGTCGATCACAAGGCGTTCTCCGGCATGACGGGCACGGCCGTTGCAGCCGATGGACAGGAGTACCCGGTGATTGCGGTGTCGACCTCCTGGCCCGGGGATCGCCAGCGCTTCACGCTCGCTCACGAGCTGGCCCACGTTCTTTTGGCAGGACGCGTGGCGGACGGGGTTGACGAAGAAAAGGCCTGTGACCGCCTGGCGGGTGCGTTTCTGGTCCCTCAAGCGGCGGTCATCCATGAGCTGGGTGAACGCCGGCATCGCCTGGAGCCGCGGGAGTTGCACCGGCTCAAACACGAGTACGGCCTCTCCATGCGGGGCTGGGCAATGCGTGCGCTCCAGTGTGAAATCATTCCGCACGCTTACTTCCAGTCGCTCATGCGGCTGTTCTCATCGCGCGGATGGAATCGGCGCGAGCCGGGTGAGCCGCTGGCGAGCGAGTCTCCGAAGCTGTTTGAACAGCTGGTGTATCGAGCCCTGGCCGAACAGCTGATCTCGGAGGCAAAGGCCGCCGAGTTGCTCGGCATCCCGCGGATGCAGTTCTATCGCGAACGCTGCATGGAGCCGCGGGATGCTGCTGCTGATCAGTGACGCCAATATCATCATCGACCTGGAGGCCGGCGAGATACTGCATTCGCTCTTCGAGCTCCCGTATCAGTTTGCGATGCCGGACGTGCTCTACGAGGAAGAGATCAAAGGGGGCTGCCCGTATCTGCTCGATATGGGGCTGAAGACGCTCGTGGTCACCGGGGAGTACGTCAACTATGCGGTGAGGCTTGGTGCGGTAACCGGCAATGAGCCGGGTTTCAACGACCGGCTCGCCCTGGCGCTCGCCAGGCAGGAATCCTGTCCGTTGTTGACCGGCGATGGCAATCTCCGCGTTCTTGCGGCGGAGGAAGGGACCGAGGTGCGGGGTACGCTGTGGATCCTTGGCGAGGTGATCGAGTTTGGTCTGCTGACACGGGAACAAGCGCTGACGGTTCTGCACCGGATGAAGCGACGTGGCAGGCGGCTACCGTGGAAAGAGGCCGAGGCGGTGATCTTGCGGGCGGCCTACAATGTCAGGGCTCGCCGGTGATACACATGTTTCGAGGTGGATTGGAACGGTAGTCCAGATGCAAATCCATCGCGGCCGAGGGAACGGACAAGCTATTGCTCTGTCTGGCGGGAGGGCTGATGCACCTTTCACTGCAAATGCGGCTCGTGCCCTCACCATGTAGGGTGAGGGGCGAGAGGAGGAGGCGGAGAGCAACAGGCCATGGCGGGGGGGCGCATTTGTCTTACGGCCAAGGTGCGGGACGAGGGGCCGTAGCTGGTCGAGTGGGTGGCCTATCATCGGTCGCTCGGGATCGATGACATCGTAACCGTCAGTAACGATCTGACCGATGGTTCGGGGCGTCTGCTGGAGGCTCTGGAGTCGGCGGGTTGGGTGTGCTGGCGGGATGTGTCGTCGGAGCCGCTGGTGCAGGGCTCGATGGAGGCCCGGGCGTTTGCGCAGCTTTGGGCGCATCCTGTGGTACAGGCGAGCGATTGGGTGATCGATCTGGATCTGGACGAGTTTCTGGTGCTGCACCGAGACGGGTCCGTGCAGGAGCTTGCGGAGCGGCATGCAGATGCCGATCTGGTGGTTCTGAACTGGCGCAATTTCGGTTCCGATGGGTGCGGTGGCCCAGGTGAATCACTATGCGGTTCGCTCGGCGGCGGAATATGTGTTGCGGGCGGAGCGGGGTACTGTCACCGGACACCGGGCGGGGCTGAATTCCCGGTATGGCTTCGACTATTTTCGGCGTCGGCACTGGTGCCTGGAGCCGGATGTTTCGGGGGTGTCTGCGGCGCATCGCGCGCGCCCATGGCTGGCCCGCATGTTGCGCGCCCCGGCCGTGCGTGCGGCGCATCGGGAGTGTGTTCGAATCTGGGAACAGCGTATGGCCAGGGTGGTGGCCACCAGTCCCGAGTGGGCGTTTTTGTGTGATCACCTGGCGGGCGCGTCGCGCTGGCGCTTGCGTCGGCACCTTCGGCGGGCAAGGGCGGCGGGGTGTACGGGACGCTTTTGGGACGAGGCGGCGCATTACTGCGCCCCGCTGCTCTGGAAGGCGCTGGCCTGGCGCGGGCACGGGGTGTCGTGGCGTGCGGCTGTGAAGCGGGCGCTGCGTGACCATCGAGATGCCTGGCCGGCGCGGCCAGGTTGAGGGGTTGGGATTGTATGCAAGGACGCGGGCCGCGTCTGGCCGGAGCGACCGAGGGGCTGTGGACGGTGACGCGGGAGGCGCATTGGGGGTCGGGAACGGATTTGTCGGGAGGGGCGGGTGCCGCAAGACCATGACAAGTTATTGGTGATCGTGCTCCAGGAGGAGGTTGCCTCGCTGGAAGACGAGCTTGAGACGGTGCGGGAGTCGTTTCGGTACCAGGCGGGGCAGCTCCTGGTGGAGGGGCTGGCTTCGCCGGGACGGCGTGGCCTGACGGCACTGCTTGCGTTGCTGCGGTTGGTGCGGGAAAAACGGCGGCAGGTGAGGGGGGCGGTGGACCCAGCGGGCCTGCCGGAGGCCGGAACACGGGCCGATCTGCTGGTCTTCGGGGCGAGTGTTCCGGACGGGCACGGGCTGGGCGAGCGCGTCCTGGTCGAGGCTGATCCGGTGCGTCTGGTGGCGATGGTTCAGCGCGCGCCGCGGCCGTCTACTCTGGTACTCCGGGATGCACCGGCCAGTGTTCTCCGACACCTGGAGGCTTGGCGCCTGCAGGGCTGGCGGGTGATCTGGTGGCCGCAGGCGAGTGGAACGGTAAGGGGGGCGTTGCTGGAGTATGTGCGCAGCCATTGCGACCGGGTGATGGGCGAGGCTCCACGGTGAGGGTGGTGTATGCCTATCGCTACGGGATTGTAGGCGGGGTGTCCACGCAGTTGCTGTTGCGTCAGGCGGCGCTGGCTCGCGCGGGTGGGGCGGCCGCCGTGTTTTTCTCGCAGGATAATGGCCTGCGCGCGGTGGTGCCGCCGGGTGCCGAGGTGTATTTCGGGGCGGATGTATCGTTGCGCCGCCTGGTGCGCCGTGTGCGCCCGGAGGCCGTGGTGGTGGACTCTCCAGAGTTGCTGGGGCCCGCCAGGGGGGGCGGCTTTCGCCGGCCGGCGGTATTTCTCGACGTTCACACCACGACCCCGAGGGGGTTGGCCTACCTGGATGGCCTTCGGATGAATGGCATTCGCGGCGTAATGGTGCCGACCCGTTATTCCGCGGAGCTGGTGTGCTCGCGGGTGCCCGGGGCCCCGGTTTCGGTGGTGCCGAATGTCCTGAACACAGAGGTATTCACGCCGGGGGTTCCAGGCAGCGAGTCAGGGCCGCGCGAGTTTATCTGGGTGGGGAAGCTGGACCGCCACAAGAATTGGCGTCTGGCGCTGGTGTACACGCGCCTTTTGATGGACCTGTTTGGCGATGTGGAGATGTCGGTGGTTGGGGGCTACGGGGCTTCGGATACACGTGCGGCGGAGTTCTTCGATCTCGCGCACAGACTGGGGATATCGGGGTCCGTGCGCTGGCTGGATCGGGTAGATAATTCGGCGCTGGCGGGCTTGTATCGGCGTTGTGCGACGTCGGGTGGCGCGATGCTGGTGACGTCGCGTGACGAGTCTTTCGGGATGGCGGCGGCCGAAGCGTTGCTCTGCGGGTGTCCTCTGCTGGCGAACGACTTGTCGGTGTTCCGGGAGGTATTCCCGGCTTCCGAGCTGATTCAGCGGGTGGACATCTGGAACCCGGATGCTGTGGCGAAGGCTGCAGGCGCGCTTGAAACCCCGCCGTCTGCAGAAGCCATTGAGGCGCTGGGGAAGGACCTTCGTTGGCGCTATGGGCCCGAAGCCTTTCTGGAACAGTTCACGCGTGTGGTAAGGAGCGGGTGATGGGCACGGAGGACGATGTTCAGCGCCTGCAGCGGGAGCTGGAAGATTTGCGCCGGGATTATCGCCGGTTGCACGACAGCGCATCGTACCGGCTGGGGAACTTGCTGGTGGGGGCGATGCGATCGCCGCGCAAGGCCCTGGCTCTGCCTGTCGAGCTTTTCCGGCTGGGGCGCGAGTTGCGTCGAAGGCGATGCGCCACTGAGCCGGGTGCGGAGCAAGTGGCCGAGGTCGAGGGCGCTTTCCGGGATTGGTGCGCGCATGTGCAAGGGGAGTCCGCGCCCTTTGTGGTGATGATCTTTTCGGGGACCACCCACGTCCAGGGCACTCGTGGTAATCGGCCGATTCGGCAGGCTCAGGCGCTGTTGCGCCAGGGGGCGGCGGTTTTGTTCAGCTACCATCGCGGGCGTGTTGACGAGCCGATCCCAACGAGTGATGAGCCCGGGCTGCTGCAGAGTCCGGCCGATATCACCCTGGGCTTGCAGGAGCGGATTGCTTCGGCCGATTACGGGGTGGCCCGGAAGCTCTGTGTGATTTCCTATCCGCGCGTGGAAACGCCGGAGATGGTCTCGCTGTTTCGAGAGCAGGGCTGGACGGTGCAGTATGACTGCCGGGATGACTGGGAAGAATTCGCGCGGGTCGGGATGGCCCGCTGGTACGTGCGTCATGCGGAGCGGCGTTTGGTCGAATCGGTCGATGCGACGCTGTGCGTTTCCCGGCCGCTGTGCGAGAAGATGCAGGCCATGGCTCCGGGGCGGCCGGTTCACCTGAGCCCGAACGCCGTGGAGGCGGGGTTTGTGCCGGTCGAATATCAGCGCGAGCCCGCCCGCGACCCGGGGGTCGTGGGGTACTTCGGACACCTTTCGGATGCCTGGTTTGACTGGTCATCGTTTCTGGAGGTTGCCCGGCAGTGCCCCGAACTGGAATTCGAGGTGATCGGGCATTCCGCGCCGTCCGGGCTGGACCTTCCGGCCAACGTTACGCTGCTCGGACCCAAGCCGTGGACGGAGCTCCATACCTATGCGGCGCGCTGGAGCGCTGCGGTGATTCCTTTCCGGATGGGCCGGCTGGCGGATGGGGTGGACCCGATCAAGATCTACGAGTATCTGGCGCTGGGTCTTCCGGTGGTTTCGTTCCGTATGCCGCAGATTGAGGATTATCCCGCGACCGAGACGGTGAGTTCGGTCGATGCGTTTGCCGAGGCGCTGCGACGGGCCTGTGTGGAAGAGCCGGATCCGGAGACGATGTACGCGTTTGTTGCGAAAAATACATGGGAGAATCGTGCACGCGAGTTGCTCTCCTTTGTCGCGGGGTCTGCGTGAGCCGTTCGGGAGGGCGGGGGCGTTTGCTGCGTGTGGCCATGGTGGTATGGAACACGTTCGAGAACGACGCGCGGGTGTTGAAAGAAGCGCAGACGCTCTCGGCCCAAGGGTATAGCGTGACGGTGCATGCGCTGCATGTGGCCGGATACACGGAACGACAGGAAACACTGGAACCGGCCCTGCAAGTGGTTCGGGTGCCGACTGGGTTTGGCAGGCGGAAGCGGAAGGCACCGCGCGGGGCCGACACTCAGGAGAGAGGGGCGTTCGAAGTGACCCCTTCCGGGGCGGCAGCTGCGGCCCCGGCGCAGCGCGTCGGTCCGCTGCGCGGTGCGGGGTTGGTTGCAGGACGCCTGGGCGCTCATGTCCGGCTGTTACTCGCGATGGTGCGCATGCGCCCGGACGTGGTGCATGCACACGATGTGAATACGCTTCCTACGGCCTGGCTGGCTGCGCGCCTGTCGCGCGCGCGGCTGGTGTATGACGCGCACGAGATCAGTACCAGTCGCGAGGGCTACCAGAGCTTTCGGCGTCTGGTGGCTTCGGTGGAGCGCTTTGTGATGCCACGCGCGGATGGGACGATTACGACAACGGATCGCCGGGCGGCGTTTTTTGCCCGTGCGTATGGTGTGCCCCGACCGCTGGTGCTGCAGAACCGGCCGCGCAAGCAGACGGTTACCGGGGGTACCCGCATTCGCGACGAATTGGGGCTGGATCAGCCACGGCCGGTTGTGCTGTACCAAGGTGGGTTGCAGCCGGGGCGGGGGCTGGATCGCATCGTGGATGCGGCGGCCCGGGTGCCGGAGGCCTGGTTTGTCTTCATCGGTGGCGGGCGCATGGCGCCCCAACTGGAGGAGCAGGTGCGGACCCTGGGGCTGCAAGATCGCGTGCGTTTCATCCCCACGGTTTCACTGGAAGACATGCCGTCCTACACGGCGTCCGCGGACATCGGGGTGCAGGCGATCGAGAATACCTGCCTGAACCACTCGACGACTGATTCCAACAAGCTGTTCGAATACGTGGCGGCGGGTCTGCCCGTGGTGGCGAGCAACTTCCCGGAGATCCGCAAGATTGTGCGAGAGCACGATATCGGGCTGCTGGTTCCATCCGATGACACGGATGCGCTGGCCGATGCAATTGGTCGCCTGGCGGGCGATGCCGCGCTCCGCGCGCGCTATGCCGACAATGCGGGCCGCGCTGCCGCGGTGCTGACTTGGGAGGAGCAGGAGGCATGGCTGGTGAGTTTGTATCAGACTGTTCTCCAAAGTTCGTAGGCTATTTCGCCTCTAAGACATCTTTCGCGAGTGTCCTGTGCCCCATGTCGTTTTTGTAACCTCCTACGCGTTTCCGGATTGTTCCGCCACGGCCAACCGAGTGAGCGCATTCGCCGGCAGCATCGCCGAACGACCCGGCTGGGATGTGACGGTGGTGGCCCCGGGCGCGGAGGGGATAACCAAAGTGAGCAGCTCCGTACCGTATAACGTTCATGTTGTGACCTGTAAGGCGCCTCGTTGCGTTCGCACTCGACTGGTCCGGCGGGCGTTTGGGGAGGGCTTTCTCGCTATGCGCCTGTTGCGTAAGGCAATGTATTGCAAGCCCGATGTGATAGTGGTTTCGGTCCCTTCTGTATTCCTGATTCTTGGTATCCCAATGTGCCGGCGGTTGCCAGTCGTTGTAGATTTGAGGGATCTCGTATGGGAGTACCTCCTGCAATTTCCGGGCTCTCGAAGGTGGGTGGGGTGGCTTTTAAAAAGGTTGACCCGAGCGCTTCTGCGCCGGGCACAAGCCGTTTCTGTGACGAATGAGCTTGAGGCGCGAAAGTTGGGATGGGGATCGTTTCCTGCGCCTGTCGTAGTTCGTAACGGACTTTCCCGTGCGCGTTTTGATGCACTGGGAGCGTTACAGGCCAAGCGCAGATCCGCTGATACGCCATTTCATGTCGTCTATGTCGGGAATATCGGGATCGCGCAAGGGTTGGATACCCTTTTGGATGCGATTGGGGGGAATCCCGCATTTCGTATAACGCTGGTTGGTTACGGTTCGGATTTTGATCGCATTCATGGCTCCGTTTCGTCGAGGGGGTTTGATAATGTAATTATGACCGGTGCCTTGCCGTGGAGTTCGGTGCTGCCAATTTATGCTGATGCAGATTGCCTGTACGGGCAGATCGGGGCGGAATTTTCGTCCGCAGTTCCGAGTAAATTCTTTGAGTATGTCAGTATAGGTCGGCCTGTAGTATTTGCGGTTCCTCTCGAGGGCGTGGCGGCCGATATCATGAGACAATTTCAGGGTGTCCGCCTCTTGGTTCCGGGTAACGTGGCGCAGTTACAAGGCGTGCTCGAAACAATGAATAAGACTGGTGCCCAGTCACCGCAGGTAACCGCTTGGAACCGAGAGATGGTGCAATCCAAGTTCCTACGGGAAGAAGCTGCGCAGGATTTCGCGGAGATGGTCACGCGGGTGCTGGAATGATCCTTGTCATCGGAATAACGGGGACAGATTTATTTTCCGCTGCATGGGTGCGGCGGTCGGTGTACCGCACCCGGATGCCTGGACACTCCGTAAGCATGATCATGCCGCCACCGGCATAGTTTCAAGGTAGTCGGCACGGACCTGCGCCGGCGACCGGAACCCATGGCGCTCCAGCAGCCAACCTTGGTTATATTGCTCTTTC
>NZ_KB906197.1:0-9430 GCF_000381205.1 Thioalkalivibrio sp. ALE11
TGGGAGTAATGGGGGCGACTGCGACCACGACTGTCTCCTGTGCGAGTGCGATTCGATGATCCACCCATCAAGCGACAGTTTTTGACGCTAAGCTGAAAAACCCATTGAACAGCATGCGGCCAACGATCCGCTCGCGGAGACAGGGAGCGGATAACAAAGGCGACGCCTGTCAGGCGATCGCTTCGATCAGCGACGGGTCGTCCTCAGCGGGCCGGTTCACCCGGGTGGACACCGGGTGATACCGGAGGGCGTCGGGAGTCAGGCGCTGCGTCCGTGTTCGGATCGCTTCCCGTTCGGTGAGTGCCGGGTCCAGCCAGTCCCAGCGGCAGGCCGCATCCAGCACCAGGGGCTTGCGGTCGTGGATGTGCGCCAGGCGGTCGGATGCGGGTTCAGTGATGATCGCGCAGCAGGCGCCACCGTCCGCGGTGGGCTCCCAGATCCCCGCCATCATGAGCACGTCCTGCGGCGCGTCTTCAGCCAGGGTGATGTAATACGGCTGCTTGCCCTGCTCCGTCCGACGCCATTCGTACCAGCCGTCGCCCAGCACGATGCAGCGGCGATGCGCGAACGCCGAGCGGAAATACGGGCTGGTGGCCACCTTCTCGGCCCGCGCGTTGATGGGCCGCGGGCCGTCCTCCACCCGTTGCGGACGAAAACCCCAGAACATCGGCTGGAACGCGGCCCGTCCATCGTCGTCCGCCCGGAACCCTTCCAGCTCCGTCCCCGGCGCGACGTTGTACCGCGGTGCGTCGAAACCCGTATCGACCGGCACCTGGAAATAGCGCATGGCCAGCTCGCTGGTCGCGCTGTAACGCGTCATTCGTCCGCACATGCGTCCAGCATGCCACGAGAACCGAGCGGCCCGTACGGGATAGCCGTCCGCATCACCCTCCTCCGGGATGCTCATGCGAAGCCGCATCTCCGGAGTTTTCGATTGCCCAAAAGAAAAGGCGGGGACCTGCCCCGCCTTTTCCGCTCAACGTCATGCACGCCCCAGCCGACCGGGTGGCCGCTCGGGATCCCTCGGCGACAACCACACAGGACGCCCGCCGCAGAGTCGATGCCAGTATCCGTTGCGGCGCGCCCGAAGCGCCCTCTCCGCAACATCGGCGTGGGCGCTACACTGATCAAGGCCCCGCACCAGAGCCGCCATGGGCGCGCCGTAGTCGTCACCACTGCGATAGGCATCAATCACCCGCCACAGCGCGTCATGGGCGTCCCGATCCCGGTGCCGCAGCGTGGCCATCGGCTCCTGCAGATAGTAGTCAATCAGCCGCTCGTGGCGCTTTTCCGGAATACGGTGCGCATCCGGAGTGACGCATTTGCCGACATCATGGAACAGCGCGAGAAGGACGCCGGCTTCCCGGGAATAAAGGTCCAGACTCATGTTGTCCGTGGCGGCCATCACCCCCTCGGCCACCTCCAGGCTATGGGCCAGTAAACCACCCGGCTCCCGGTGATGACAGTCCCCGGAGGCCCGGCCCGTCACAAAACTCAGGGTGAATGCCGGATCACCAAAGACGGTGCACAGGAAGCCTCGGAAGGCCTCGACCCTCAAGCCTTCCGCAAGCCGTACGAGTCGACCGAGATCTTCCGGGCAAGGAGCTCGATGAACGGGCAGCAGTTCCAGCGCATCCCGTTCACACGGCCGGGTGCCGTACAGGGGATGCGCCACCAGCACCTGTTCCCCGCGCGGATTAACGGCTGTGTGCAGGGAAACATCCCGATACTGCCCGTTCACCAGGCCGTGCCCGTCCCAGTCGCGGCGCAGGCCGTACGCCCGCGCGCTCCCCGTCGTGTCATACAGCTGGAAGCGGAAGACCCGTTCGCCCGAAGATGCGAGCCCCTCGTTCTCTACTTCCACGCGCGCCGACAATTCAACATGCTCCGGACACGCCATGTCTTCGTAGTCCATCATCCGCAGGACCTGTTCCACCGTTTCAGCCTTCATCCCGGACCTCCTTGCCCTCGTTGTCGGTCTCTCCGTGGAAACGCGCGCGCAACAGACGGTCCATCGCCGAACCGTCCTGACGCGTCAGGTTGGGCACGTATCGCGAATAGACCCGAAAGAGCATTTCCGTGTTGGTATGGCCCAGCTGCCGCGCGATCCACTCGGGGTTCTCCCCGGCCGCCAGCCACAATGTGGCGGCGGTGTGCCGGCACTGGTAGGGCTGACGTAACGCCAGCCCCAGATGGCGGAGCAGCGGATACCAGACCCGTTCGGCCACGTTCTTGGTATCCAGTGGCTGCCCGTTCGCCGTGTGGAAGACGTAGTCGCTGCGACCGGTCGCCTCACGCTGTGCCCGCAGGGCATCGGCGACCACTGAGGACATCATGACGTCCCGCTGCGAGCCATCGGTCTTCGTGTACTCCGTCCTCCCCCGGTTGTAGGTTTCGCGCACCAGGATGAGGCCGTTGTCGAAATCCACGTGGCGCCACTTGAGGCCGTGCACTTCCCCGGTACGCAGCCCGGTGAAGAAACGGACCACGAAGTAGTTCCGGTAATCGGGCCGCACGTGCTCGAGGATCCGCTGGACTTCATCCCAGCTGAACGGCTGAATCTCCCGCTTGGGCTGCTTCAGCCTTTTCAGGTTCTGCAGCGGGAACGTAAACTGGAAACGGTCAGCGGCCTCGGCGAGCACCATCGACAGCACCCCAAGGGTGTGGTTGATGGTCTTGGGCGAGAGAGTAGCGTTGCCCTTCCGGCCGGGGACTTTGGCGAGTGTCGACCGGAATGCAAGAACGTCCGCCTTGCTGATGTCGCTGACCTTCCAGTCACCGAACTGGGGGATCAGGTGTCGTCTGAGGGCGCTTCGATTGCTCTCGAGCGTCTTGAAGCGCCAGAGCACCTCGTTCTCCTGGAGCCACTGCTCCGCGAAATCGCGGAACAGTGGAACATCCGACTCGGGCTCGCTTGCCTCCGCCTCCGCCTCGGCTTCGGCTTCAGGGGTCCGTTCCAGGGCCTCGAACTCCTTAAGCCGACGGCTCTGCGGAAAATACTCGCGGTAGGCGAATGTGCCGAGGGTCATCTCGGCATCCATCTTCTTCGCCACCTTCTCCATCTTCCGCCGGTTGGCCGGGGTGTTCGGCAACGAGCTGTATTCCCTGCACCGTCGTCCCTTGTAGAAAAAGTCGAAATAGAGCTTACCCGTCTCTTTACGTTCACGGACCTTAACCATGGCAGGCACCCCCTCCCGCCATCGGGATCGTCAGGTCGTCGTCTTCGGCCGCCATGCCGGTCATATCCCTTTCGATGGTCTCCCAGATGTACAGGATCTTCCGGCCGCCGAACGGCCGGATGTAGTGGATCCCTTCAATGAGCACGCTGTCTTTCAGACTGTCCCGGATCGTGCGGGGGGTGTACTGGATCCGTTCGGCCAGTCCTTCAGTGGTCAGGTAGGTGTACCCCATGTATCCTTCCTCCGTATCAATGAAACATTCAAGTTTCGTGTGTAGCCTGTGCGCTTCACACAACTCCGACTCTACACAAAAAATGTAGCCTGTCCACTACGTTTGATGCCTGGGGTGTACATGGCGATCCGAATCCGGCTTAAAGAGCTCGTCGCGGAGAAGGAGTACCGGGAAGGGCGAGTCGTGACGATGAAGGAGATCTCCACGCAAACGGGGATCCATCGCGTCACGCTTTCAAAGATTGCGCATAACCGTGCGCAGAACGTCGGCACCGAGACGATCGACCGGCTGTGCAAGTTTTTCGGGTGCCGTATCGAGGAACTACTGGAATTCGTTGACGACGAGAATCGAGAAGGGGATACGGACTGAAGGAAGGCTGCGGAGCCGAGGCGGGAAAAGAGAAGTGACGGCGCCATGTGTCCCATGGACAGGCGGTCATTTTCAGGGGCGCACACCAGGGCGGAGACGGCGACTGTCCCACAGGTGTCCCAGAACTGTCCCACAGCCCTGGAAGGCCCCAAATGAAAAAGGGACCAGCGACTGTAAGTCACTGATCCCTTTCTCGAAATAATGGCGCGCCCGGGAGGATTCGAACCTCCGACCGCCTGGTTCGTAGCCAGGTACTCTATCCAGCTGAGCTACGGGCGCCTCGACTGAGACGCGAATTATGGGGATCCGGCCCCGTCGATGCAAGCCCCTGCGCGCAATTTGCGGCACGCGGGAGGCCCCGTTCTTGCCGTCGGGCACGCTGCTCAGTCGTCGGCCGTCAGCGGCTGGTTCTGCTCTCGTCCGGCCACCCGTTGTCCGAATTGCTGCAGTACGCGGACACTCTCGGGTGTCGCAGTCACATCTTGCAGGAGAGCATCCGCCCCGAGCTGCTGCCGGGTCAGTTCTTGCCGGTAGTACTCCACGTAATGGGGGACGATTTCCTGATCAAACTCCGGATGGAACTGCAGCCCCCACGCATGTTCGCCAAATCGGAAACCCTGATGCTCATCCATGTCACTCCAGCCCAGTCGTACCGCCCCCGGAGGCAGGGTGAGGACGGACTGGCTGTGGCTGACCTGCGCCGGGAATCGAGGAGGTAAACCACGGAACACCGGATCGGTCGAAGCCGCGTCGTCAAGGGTGATCGAGGTGGTTCCGACTTCGATACCGCGGGGGTTATAGCCCACTTCGCCGCCCAGGGACCAGGCCAGCAATTGGTGCCCAAAACAGATGCCCAGTACCGATACTCCCTGATCGACGGTGTCTTTCAGCCATGCTGCCGTGCGGACCATCCAGGTTAGCTCTTCGGTGACCATGGATCCGGAGCCCGTGATGGCCACTCCAGCCACGGCGCCCGGTTCAGGCAGAGGGTCGCCGGCCTGCACGTCCACTGACATCGTGTTTTGCAGCGGCCAGCCCATCGCTTGAGCGATCCAGTGGTCATAGTCCCCCGGATAATCCGCAAGGGACGGGATCTTGGTGCCCGTTTTTATGACCAGCAGCGGCTTCATGACCATATCCTTTCCCGAACCCAGCTGGCCATTCAAGTCTCAACCACGAGGACGCGTCGATTCCGCTCTTCTTGGCGGACCGGGTTCGAACCCGGTCCGCCACAGGGGTTGAGGTCCACAACGCCCCGGCAATCGTCAGGATCCGTCCGCATCCCCCGACAGCCCCGGACCTAGCCCTGCAGGATGCGTTCGGCACGGGCGGGAACTTCGTCCAGCCCGATCTCATGTTTAAAGGCGTCGAGCCCGGGACCGGGCAGGGGTTCGCAGAGACGTTTGTCGATGACGGTCTGGAGGACCGGTCGTATGCCGGGTCAGCCCTTGCCAGCCGCGCTGCGCAGTTGTTCGGCGGCCTCATGTAGCTGCCCATGGAGCGCCGCTACACGGGATTCTGCGGTGCGTTCGTACAATTGGGCGAGCAGCCCCCGCTTTTCCTCGGACAGTCTTGTCGCAAGCGCACACAAACCCGTGACTTCGTCAGTGCGATGTTCGGCTTCCAGAGCAGGATCGTTGCGGGGCAGCCCCAGGCTCGCCTCGACCCGCCGTCGGGCACGTTGGGCACCTGCTCTCTCGGCCTGACCAGGCAGCTCTCCGGCCAGGACCTGGGCATCGTGGATCTCGCCCATGAGGTCCTGCAGATTTTTCAATTCGCGCGCCAGTTCCTTTCCCCCTGACAGCCCCGGCGCCAGAGGTTCGAGCAGATAGCGAAGGCGTTTCCCGGTAATCCGCGCCTGGTGGATGGCGTCATCACCCGTGGGACCGCGCACACGTTCGAGCCAGGACCGAAATTGATCGGCGTTTGCCTCGAGCAAGGGGGCCGTCACCTCGCCCAGTAGCGGGGTGGCAGGACCGGAATCAGATACAAGACGCAGATGCAGATGCTTCCGCTCGCGCCGGAAGCGTGCCGGAAGATCGGATCGGAGGAGCTGATACTCAGCCTCCAGATTCTTCCGCAGTGTCTCCGTCAGCCATTGGTATCCGGGCTGGTCTTCGGCACGGAGTTTTTCACGGCATCCCTGCAGCCATACCAGTTGCACCTCGGTATCCCGTGCCGAACCGGTCGTGGCGACGATTTTCTTGAGTCGACGCCGTCTTTTGCCCGGCAAGGCATCTCGAAACCAGGGTTTGTAAACCCGCACCAGACTGCGACAACGTCGCAGTGAAACTCGCCTGAATTCACAGAATAACTGCAACGCCTGAACCCGGAAGGGGTGGGCCAGCTGCCGCCGTAGAATGGGTGGCTCTCACCCCAAACCCATTCAGGCGTACCGATGAGGCACTACAGGCAGCTGACCCAGGAAGAACGATATCAGATCAGTGCGTTGCGCGGGCTGGGGCGCTCGCAGGGGGCGATTGCGCGGACGCTGGGCCGCAGCCCGGGCACGATCAGTCGCGAGCTGAAGCGCAACGGCGATGGCGGTGCCTACGAGGCGCGTACCGCCCAGAAGCGCACCGACCAACGCCGCCGAAGCGCGCACAAGTGGCACAAGCGGATTCCCGCGCTGACCGACTGGGTAGAAGATCGGTTACGCGATGGCTGGAGTCCGGAGCAGATCGCGGGGAGCGCGCGTGAAGCCGGACATCCGGTGGTGAGCCACGAGTGGATCTACCGCCACGTGGCGCGCGATCAGGCGGCCGGCGGCTCGCTGGTGAACCATCTGCGGCACCGCCGGCGGCGCTACCGCAAGCGCTACGGTTCGGTCGATCGCCGGGGCCGGATCGTCAACCGGGTCGGGATCGAGAAGCGGCCGACGGTGGTCGACGAACGTCGTCGTTTTGGCGACTGGGAAGGCGACACGGTGCTGGGCAGCGGCGCGGCCGCGCTGGTCACGCTGGTGGAGCGCAAGAGCGGCACGGTCGCCATCCGCAAGATCGAGCGGCGAACAGCCGAGGAGACCCGGAAGGCGATCATCGACGCCCTGGGCCACTGGCGCCCGGCGGTGACGAGCATCACGGTCGACAATGGCAAGGAGTTCGCGGCCCACGAGCAGGTGAGCGCGAAGCTCGCCTGCCCGGTGTACTTCGCCCGGCCGTATCACAGCTGGGAACGCGGCTCGAACGAGAACACCAACGGCCTGATCCGGGAGTACTTCCCGAAGGGCGCCGACTTCGCTCAGGTCAGCGAAGAACGAATCCAGGGGATCGAAGACAGGCTCAACCTTCGACCGCGCAAGCGGCTCGGCTACCGGGCACCAAACGAGGTCCTGGAGCAATCCTTACCGCGGCAACGCGCCGCGTGACGTGGCGTTGCACTTATTGGTTGAATTCAGGCCGCCTCGGCTCCGCGGCCTTCCCTCAGTGCGTGTTCTCTGGCCCCTCGCGCATCATGCGCGTCCCTTCGCTGATTGCCTCAAGTCCCGGCCTGGCTGGCCGTTAGCGGTTTAAGGGAGATCGTATCTCCTCCTCCGAGGAATCGAAATGCTGTCCGGAAATCTCTCCTCCAATATTGCACTGCTGCAACGGGTCACTCCCCAGTCCACTAGCGCGCCACCCGCGTCGGGGCTACCCCCGGCGGGCTCAAGCTATTCGCTGAACAACGGCAACATCCAGGGCTCAGTGGCGGTGATCGACGGTCAGCGGGTGCATCACGAAGAGCGGGTCAAGCTCTTTGGCGGCAGTCAGCAATTGACCCTGACCGACCGCCAGGGGAACGAGCTATCGCTCCACATTCAGCAACATCACCGGGTCGACGTCCGGGCGTGAGATCCTGTAGGCGGACTCCGGCGGCGCCCTTTGCCGCGAGTCCGAGTCGGACACATTTCAACAGGATCATGATCCCGAGCCATCCGTCCGCGGCTGCTGGTGCACGGCGCGGGCCCGGCCACATGGCATGATTCCCTGCACACACCCGTGTGCCTTCTCCTGCAGATTGCAACCCCGAGCGCCATGACCGACGATGGCGCAGGAAACTCTCGATCTCTTGTCTATCTGGAAGGGGCCTCGCCATGACCGAATCACGAAGGGAAGCCCGCCGGCACGAAGAGGAAGAGGAACTGCGCAGGCGCCGGGAGAACATGCAACGGCGCAGTGACAGTCAGGCCGCCGCCGGGTTTGATGTCCTCCAAAGGCCGGAGGACTCGGAGACGCCTGCTGCCGCAAAAGACGACCTCGACAACCGCTGACCGGACAACCGTCGCCACGCCCGGGAGAAGGCCCATGGACGAGACTTCACCAACGGACCAGGCGGCCCTGATCGCCCGGCTGAAGGCCGAGCGCGATCAGCTCCTCACCCTGCTCAGGGCGTTGCCCGACATCTCGTTCGTGATCGACCAGGACGGCCTGTACGTCCGGGTCATCGGCGGGGCCAACCAAGCCATGTATGTCAGTGGCAAACCTCTGGAGGGCACGACCCTCCAGGAGGCCCTCCCCGACGAGATCGGCCGTCGCTTTCTGCAGGTGGTCCGGGATGCCCTGCAGACGGGAGAGATGCAGTTTCTGGAGTACGAACTGGGGGTGGACGAAGTCCAGCCACTGCCTCCCCACGTTCGAGCCAGCGCCAGTGATCCGGGCAAACAGTATTTCGAAGGCCGTGTCCTGCCACTGCCCAGCTACGATCACCCCAAACCCGTCGTGCTGTGGGTCGCGGTCAACATCACCCCGCGCAAGCAACTGGAGCAGTACTGGCGCACGGCCGCGGAAACCGATCCGCTGACCGGGATTGCAAACCGCCGCGCGCTGCTGGAACAGGCCCACGGCGAAGTCGAGCGCGCCCATCGCTACGGACACCCGCTCTCCCTGCTCATCCTGGACATCGACCATTTCAAGAGCATCAATTCCCGCTTCGGGCACGCCCGGGGGGATGAGGCCCTGCGGCGCTTCACGCAGGTCTGTACGGAGCTGCTGCGGACCAGCGATCGGATCGGTCGTATCGGGGGCGAGGAGTTCGTGATCCTGCTGCCGGAAACCGACCTGGCGGGCGCGGTCAGCCTGGGGAACCGGATTGTGGAGACGACCGCTTCCATCGAGGTGGCCAACACATCGCCGGTGTTCACCATCACCGTATCGATCGGCGTAGCGACCCTGCGACGCGGCGAGGGTTTTGAAGAGACCCTGCACCGGGCCGATCAGGCGCTTTCCAGGGCGAAGGCCAACGGCCGCAACCGTCTGGAGACCGAGAGCGCGCCCCGGCCGGATGAACCGCCGGCCAACGGCTGAGGAACAGGAGGAGCAACGCTACCGCGTCCTCACCGACAGGTGATGGCAACCGGATGGCAAACTCTGGCCGCTGCACGTGCAGAACGCCCGTAAGCGTCCGGGCAACCCCGGGACTGCGGCTTACAGGTTCGGAGTCGGGATTTTGAGATCGTCCGGGGTGAGGCGGTGCGGCAGGAGGGCCTCAAGGGCGTCCGGGGTGGTCGCCGTCGGCAGGGTCTCGAACAGGTAGTGCAGGTAGGCGCGTGGCTCGAGTCCGGCGGCCTTCGCGGTCTCCACCAGGGTGTAGAGCATCGCGCTGGTCTCGGCCCCCTTGGGGCTGCCGGAGAACAGCCAGGCCTTGCGCCCCACGGCGAACGGCCGGATGGCGT
>NZ_KB906198.1:0-8513 GCF_000381205.1 Thioalkalivibrio sp. ALE11
ATCGTCTTCGGACGATGGGTACGGTCTTCCACCTCGGTGCGCCGGCGGCGCCACTTGCGCACCGTCATGCGACTGATGCCGTAGCGCCGGGCCAGTTCCGGGTCGCTGACGCCGGCCGGCGCCTCCTGCAGTTCCTGCCGGATCCGGGGTGTGGTGCGGGCGTTGGAATGGATCGTACTCGCCATGCGGTCAGCCTCCCGTTCGCTCATCGGGCACAATACTCATCCACTCCCGGGCATGAAACAGGGGTGCCTTCTCTCGCGGTATGCAATCAGACGAGACCTGACACGTAGGCGAGGTTGTCGCGGGTATTGGCCCGGGCGGCTTCGCGCAGGGTGTCGTTCTCGACGGCGCTCTCGGCGATTTGGTCGAAGAAGAGCTGGTCGGCCGGGGTGAACTCGGTTCCGAAGCGTTCGTTGAGCTTGCCGATCAGGGTGGACAGTTCGACTTCATCGTCGTCGGCCTTGCCGCTGCCCACCTCGGTGGGGCCGTAAAGGGGCTGTGCCTCACCCACGCCCAGGTCGATGGCCCCCTCGCTGACCTTCTGCAGGCGGTAGTATTTCAGCGAGACCTCGTCTTCCAGTTCGAACACGGTGTCGTCGGCGCGCCGGGGCAGTTTGTGCAGCAGAAAGCGGGCGTAGCTGTAGAGCTTTTCCAGGCCGCTGTCCTGGTAAGGGATGATCTGGGCCAGGAAGGCATAGAGGTTGCGGAAGCTGGCAAGCTGGCCCTTGAACTGATCCTGTTCGTCCTCGTCCAGCCCCCGGTAGCGCTCCACCGCGTGATCGAGAATAAAGCCGGTCTGGTACTTCTCCGCCACCAGCAGTACCTGGTAGTGCTCAGAGGCGAACCGCTCCGGCAGCTCCGATTCCTTGATGCCTTCGTTCATGCCCACTTCCGTGTAGGACCGATCGGGGAAATCCGGGTCGGCGACGCTGCCGGAGAAGGCCACCAGCGAGCGGATGCCGGTGATGTCGTGATCCTTGATGTACTTGTCGAAGGCCTGCTTGTAGCGCACCGCATGCAGGCGCGAGGCGGTCACCACCATGGCCTTGGCCCGGCCACCGATGCGGTGGCGGGTGTTGTGGCGGAAGTGCTCGACGATCACCTCCACCTTCTGGGCGATATTGTGCGGGTGCAGGGACATAAAGCGCGCCAGCGCCCGGGCTGCCTTGCGCCTGGGCACCTGCGGATCGTCCTCGATGGACTTGATCAGGCCGTAGTAGGTCTTGTAGGTAGTGTAGTGCTCCAGCACATCCATGATGAAGCCTTCCTCGATGGCCTGACGCATGGCGTAGAGGTGAAACGGCGGCCGGCCGTCCGGGCCGGGCTCGTTGAACACCGCCTGGGTCTTGAACTTGGGCGTGGCGGTGAAGGCGAAGAAGCTGATATTGGGCTGGCGCGGACGCTTCAGCATCTCCTTGAACAGCTCCCGGCGCGCCGCCTCGGACAGCGCTTCCTCCTCGACGTCCAGAAACTCTTCGGCGATGGCCGATTGGATGTTGACACACAGGGTCATGGTTGAGCACCTTGCGCAGCTCCATGGCCGTCTCGCCGGACTGGGAGCTGTGGGCCTCGCCCACGATCACCGCGAAGCGCTTACCGCCGGTATTCAGTTCCACCTCTTCCCCTTTTTTGGCCAACGTGTCCATGGCCTGGGCGATGAAGAAATCATGGGTGTCCTCTTTTCTTGCTTGAATCGCACCCCATCTACAGCTTCCAGCCAATCGCCTGATCGAGTAAGGGCAGCGCCTGGACCCGATAGTCCCCCATCGGTTCCAGGGGATCGCGCGTTTCGGGGGCAGCCTCGAGCGCCACCAAACCGAAGAAGCAGGCGAAACGTTCGATGGAACGCAGCGCCCAGGCCTTCTTTGCCTGGCGCACCGCATACGTCGCGGGATCCTGGTCCCAGTATGGCGGTTGCTCGTTCGCCTCGCTCTCGGCCATGGGGAAGGCGTTGAGGAATTGCTGTTCGTAGAAGCTCACCGGTCGAGCCTCGTGGCCATGGAGGTGGACCAGGTAGAGCGTGAAGAGGAAACTCATCTGCACGATCGGGAGTTCGGGATAGCCGTCGCGGTAGGCCCAGTTGAATTCCTGGCAGTAAACCCGCAGCAGTCGCGTAAACAGCCCGGCCCAGTCACCGGTATCGAACTGCTTCTCCACCGCGCGCACCAACTTGAGGCGGCCACGGGACTTGCGGGTAAAACGGCCGATGCCGGCGACGACCCGCAGGGTATGCAGCTCATCCAGATCCTCCTCGTTGCGGATCGTACCGGGATAGAAGGAGCGCCGGTAGGCAAAACCGCTTTCGTCCAGGGCCTCCCGGGCCTCGCTCACGATGGCGCGGGGCAGATTGCCCTTGGGTGTGAGCTTGATCCCGTTGCCCCGGCACGCCTCGGCAATCACCTCCAGTAGCCGGAAGGCGGGAGAATCGGGCCGTTCCCGGATCCCGTCGCCGAAGGTGACCAGCTCCGGCGCGTCGAAGGGGTGGTAGAGCAATCGATGCATTTGATCGCTGTTGAGGCCATGGAAGTCATCGATGGCCTCAGCCTCGAACGCCGCCATTTCCTCGGTGATGATCTGCTCCACTGCTTCCCGGGTGGGAGCCTGGCCCGTGTTCATCATCTGCTCCACCACACGGCGGATGTCGTCGGCGGGCGGAATCCCGGAGCCGTTGCCATTGTGACCGGACTTTGCCATGTGGAGCCCCCGTGTATCGCGTGTATATCAGGCCTGATAGTGGCAGCAAGGATGGAGCATCCATCCGGTTCATCTCAATCGGGTGCAGCGTCAATAACCCCAGTCTTCATGTGCCAGCGGAGTCTCGTTGAGCTCGTCCTTGCGCAGGCGCCAGTCCGGCATGTATTGATCCATCAGGGCCCGGAAGCGCTCGGTGTGGTGACGCTCCAGCAGGTGCACCATTTCGTGAACGAGTATGTATTCCAGGCAGCGAGGGGACTTCTTGGCGAGCTCCAGGTTCAGCCAGACGCGCCGCGCCTCGATATTGCAACTCCCCCAGCGGGTCTTCATTCGCTTGATTCGACAATCCGAAACCTCCACACCCACAACCCCTGTCTGTCAACCTGAAGCCATACAGCCCTTTCATGGGTTAATGTAGATTTCAGGGCCACGACAGCAGGAGCAGACCGATGCCCAAGGCACCGAGTGAGTTACCCGAGTCCCAGGTGAGCCCGGACCCCAAGCAGGAGCGGCGGACACGCCGCAATTCCGGAGCAGGTCTTTACGGGGCGCTTTGAGGCCATCCGTACGCAGCGACAGCAGGTGCTCGATGCCCAGTACCGCAATCACCCCGAGCGCTTCGTCAAAGGGGCGCCCGTCGCCGCCCGACCGCCGGAGGTGGTGACCGTCAACCCGGTGTCACCCGAAGAGGCCGAGACCGGCGAGTCCATGGTCGTGAACTTCCCGACCCTGAGCGCCGCTAGGGCGAGGACGGAAAATACATTATCCTCCGCGTGAGGTGTCCGAAACAGGCTGACAGGTTCCGATGGTGGCGTATCTCCTCGGGTTGGTTGGTGGTACTTCCATTCCAGCCGGATACGCCGCCTTCCTCAATCCCCCCGTACACCACTTTCGACAGTAACTCTTCGCCTCGACGACCCCCCGGACCATTCTTGCTCACCCGGCCGGGACGAAGGGCGGGTCCAAGCTTTTGTGACGGGATTTGTGACAAATGAGGCCCTGTACAATCGGCGCCCGAGTCTCAAACCGCGGGTGCACGCCATGACCGACTCCCCCACCCTCTCCATGTACTCGGCCCTTCAGCAGGCGTTCGATCACTTCAACGAACGGCTGTTCGACAACGAGTTGCCGACCTGTCTGATCACGCTGCGCAGTTCCCGCCGGCAGCGGGGTTACCACCATGCGGAGCGGTTCATCTCCGCGGACGGCACCATCATCCACGAGCTGGGCGTGCATCCGGGGTACTTCACGCTGAACCCGCCGGAGGTCGCGCTCTCCACGCTGGTGCACGAGATGGTTCACCACTGGCAGGAATGCTTCGGCAAGCCGATCCGCTCAAACCATCACAACCGCGAGTGGGCGCAGAAGATGGAGGCCATAGGACTGGTGCCCAGTGACACCGGACTGCCGGACGGCAAGCAGACCGGGCGCCGGGTCACCCACTACATCCGGCCCGACGGGCCGTTCGCCCTTGCCTGCGCGGATCTGCTCGCCAGCGGATTTGCCCTGCCCTGGTTCGACCGCCACGCGCCGACCTCGCCCGAATCGGTCGCGCAGGTGCAGGACGCGCTGGCCGAACAGGGCCTGGCGGTGGCCAGCACACCCGCCCCGGCCGAAACCCTTGCCCACCCGGAGGATCCCGAAAAACCGGCGGTCTTCGGCCCGCCGCAGCCGCGCCCGGATCCCCGCGTGCGGCTCACCTGCCCGAGCTGCGGCGCCCGCGTCTGGGCGCGCCCCGACACCGCCGTGAACTGCGGGGTGTGCCTGGACCCGATGGAGGATTTGTCCGGAGAAGCGCCGTAACGGGTAGCGCCTTCCGGGGAGATGTGCCTCGGCAACCGCTATGGCCGCCGGTCAGGCCGGCCAGACAAGCCAGGCTGGATTCACTCAACTCCTCCCTGGCGAGAAGCTCTGGCCACTCCATCGGCGTATTGCCCCGGCGGCACCATTCGCAGATAGCGCTCCTGCTCGCTCGACTCGATGGCGCCTCGCCGAGCCCGGCGGACAGCAGCCACCGCCGCATCCGGGGCCATGCCTCGATCGATCAGGAGACGGGCGGCTACCGTACCCGCCCGTCCCAGACCACCCTTGCAGTGCACGAGCAGGCGCCCGCCTGCATAGAGTGCTCGATGCATCTCCGGGGCCACCGCCTGCCAGCGGTCATCCCACTGACGGTCGGGAGCGGCCATGTCCGGGATGGGCAGGTGGTACCAGGTCACCCCGGTCTCGCTGACGGCCTCCCCGAGCCGGGGCACGCCCAGGTCGTGCAGTTCTTCCAGCGTTGTCAGGGTCACGACGCCGGCCGCGCCCCACGCCCGGATTCGGTCCAGATCCGACTCCAGATCGCGGGCCCAGGCGCCCGTCATCGCATGAGCCTGCTGCTTGCCCGGACAGAGGGTGATACCGATGGTGCCGCCCTCCGGCAACGTGATCTCGGCGATCTCCAGCGGATGACTGGTAGTGGTCCGAACGGCGTTCATTCAGTGCGCTCCGTTGATTCGATGGCGAGGATCCCCGATGGATTGGCGTTCGAGCGCTGGTGAAGCGCATCGCCGCCCCCGAGTCGGGTCATGCTGGCTGAGCTGCGCGAGCCACTCCGTCGAGATTCGCTCCCCCCGGTACCCGTACGCCGTCATGTCCCTGCCACCTCCGTGAGGCCCGCTGGCGGGTCCAGTGGAACCCTACCCACTTTTATTCCGCCAACAAAGCCCGCAACGCCCTTCCGGTTCGCTCGGGCGACTAAACCTGTCGCCCGGTTCGAGACCTGCGCATTTCCGGCGATTGCAACCTGCACCCTCATGGCCGACGATGCAGCGAACGGCTCTGATATCCCCCATACGAAAGGAACTTCACGTGACCGACGCAAGACGCGACGCCGACGAGCGCGAAGAGGAAGAAGAAGAACTCCGCAAGCGACGGGAGAACATGCAAAGGCGCAGCGACAGCCAGGCCGCCGCTGGCTTTGACGTCCTTCATCGGCCGAACGATGAAGAGACTCCTGAGAACGAAGAAGACGGCTCGCAAAGTCGGTGATCGAAAAGGCCACGACCACGTCGCCGAGAAGCCCCATGGACGAGACACCGCGGTCTGACCAGACGACCCTGATCGAGCAGCTGAAGGCCGAACGCGACCAGCTCCTCGGCCTGCTTCGTGCGCTGCCCGACATCTCGTTCGTGATCGATGAAGACGGGCTTTACGTTCGGGTCATCGGCGGGACGAACGAAGCCATGTATGTCAGCGGCAAGCCGCTGGAAGGCTCGACCCTCCAGGACGCTCTCCCCGAAAGCATTGCCAATCATTTTTTGGGGGTGGTCCGGGAGGCCCTTCGGACGGGAGAAATGCAGTTCCTGGAGTACGAACTGGGAGTCGAGGACGTGACGGCCCTACCGCCCGAAATCCGGGAAAAAGCCGCCGATCCGAGTAAACAGTATTTCGAGGGCCGCATCCTCCCGTTGCCCAGTTACGATCACCCCAAGCCCGTCGTACTGTGGGTGGCCGTCAATATCACTCCCCGAAAACAACTCGAGCAGTACTGGCGCCAGGCGGCCGAAACCGATCCGCTGACCGGAATCGCCAACCGACGCGCCCTGTTCCAAAAGGCCCACGAGGAAGTAGAACGCGCCCGTCGCTACGGGCACCCGCTGTCCCTGCTCATTCTGGACATCGACCATTTCAAGAGCATCAACTCCCGCTTCGGGCACGCCCGGGGGGACGAGGCCCTGCGGCGCTTCACACGCACCTGCGCCGAGCTCCTGCGCACCAACGATCGTCTCGGCCGTATCGGAGGGGAAGAGTTCGTGATCCTGCTGCCGGAAACCGATCTGGTGGGGGCGACCCGTCTGGGACACCGGATCGTGGAGGCGATCGCCTCCGTGGAGATCGATGAAACGTCCCCCGTGTTCACCATCACGGTTTCTGTCGGGGCGGCGACGCTGGAACACGGGGAGGGCTTTGAAGCAACCCTGCACCGAGCCGATCAAGCCCTGTCCAGGGCGAAAGCCAACGGCCGCAACCGTCTGGAAACCGACGGCCCGCACCCGACCGAATGAACCACCGCATGGGATCGCCCATCGACCATCGTCCCGGAGACGGGCACGGCAGCCGAAATGGAGGGCCAATGAAAGGCTGGGCCCACACACGCAACCTGGTCTCGAACAACTAAGGGCAGCTCACCCGGTGACACTCCCGCGTTAGCGAGCCCATGAAGATGATCGCGACACTTCACCAACAAGGGGATCCGTTGGATGATCTCAGCGATCATCCGTCGCTGATGATCGAAACCAACCGTCTTCCGACAGCCCCGGACTATCCACTGCCGACGGATCACCCGTCTCGCAAGGCCCCGAGGGAGTTCCACCAGAAAGGCGCAACAAAGCATCGCCCAGACCGGCCAGCCGGTCGTACTGGCTGAGCCGGGCACGCCACTGCGCCGGGATCCCTGCCTCCCCGTAGTACGCCCCCGCCAATTGCCCGTAGATCGCGGCGGTGGTGTCGGCGTCGTGGCCCAGATTGGCCGCCAGCAGCGCCCCCTCGCGGAAACCCCCACTGCGGTCAAAGGCCCACAGGGCCGCCTCCAGACTCTCGACCACATAACCCGTCCCCCGGATCTGCGGTGGATCCCGATGGCGAAAGGAGCCCTCGGCGATGGCCTGGACGGCCGGTTCCAGCTCATCGCCCGGACCGAAGCCGGGGAGCGCCTGCCAGGGCCGCTCCAGCACCTCGGCTCGTTCCGCCCCTTCCAGAACGGCAAGGATATAAGCCGTCCACAGACGACAGGCATCGAGACATTCCGCAGCCGCGTGCGTGGTCCGGGAACTCACACGGGCGGTTTCATGGGCCCGGGCCGGGGTACGGCGGTAGGCCAGCGGGACCGGAACCAGGCGCATGAGCGAGCCGTTACCCGCCGCTCCGGGATCCTCCGAACCACTCAACGGATTGCCGGAGTCTTCGTACCGCGCAAGCGCTGCGCTCACCGTGTTCCCGATGTCGAAGCACCGCCCCGTACTGCTGGCATAGCCTTCGCGCCACCAGCGGACGTAACGGTCCATCTGATCGTGCGCATCGAAGCCTCGGCACTCGACCAGGCTCTCCGCCAGCGCGATGGCCATCGAGGTGTCGTCGGTCCACTGCCCCGGTTGCAGCCCGAACGGCCCGCCTCCCACCATGTCGGTGATGGGTTCAAAGCTTCCCGGCTCGCGAAACTCCAGTGTGGTGCCCAGCGCATCGCCGCAGGCCAGACCCAGCATCGCGCCCCGATAACGCTCTTCGATTGTCAGCACCCTCATCCATCTCCCCGATGTCCGTGGCGGTGTCGCTTGCCCACCGCGGGAACACTGCATAGATCCGATCCCACCGAATGCGGGCGTTCGGCCACTGGCGAGAGCGTTATCACGAAACATGCGCTGCCCCGACAACATGTTCGGTCGAGCGATCAGTTTGAGGCCAGTCCAGTACTGGTCAGACGCGAACCTATCCTCGGGCAAGGGCGACGATGGACCCCAGGTTCAATGAACGGGATAACAGGCATCTGTACCGCACCCGGATGCCTGGACACTCCGTAAGCATGATCATGCCGCCACCGGCATAGTTTCAAGGTAGTCGGCACGGACCTGCGCCGGCGACCGGAACCCATGGCGCTCCAGCAGCCAACCTTGGTTATATTGCTCTTTCCAGCGCTGCAGGGCCTCGTTGAGCTCCGCCACGTTGCGGGCCCCATGGCACCAGAGCAGCTGCTCCTTGAGGGTGCGGAAGAACCTCTCGATGACGCCGTTGCCCTCCGGGGCGTAGACGAACGCCGGCGAGGACTCGAGGCCGAG
>NZ_KB906199.1:0-8196 GCF_000381205.1 Thioalkalivibrio sp. ALE11
AGACCGTCACCTGCCCGCACTCCGGCAGGAACGTCGCGGTGGCATCGGTCGCCCACATCCGGTTCGGCGCCTCCGTGATGATGGTGCCGTCGTGCACATCGGGGCCGAGGTTGCGCCGGGCCCGGTACGGGGCGAGCAGCCCGTGCTCGCGCATCACCCGCAGAACCCGCTTGCGGGAGGTGTAGATCCCTTGCAGCTGGCGCAGCCTGGCCCAGACCTTGCGGTGGCCCTCGCCGGTGAACTCGCTGCCCTCGATGACCGCCCGGATCTCCTGGTGCAGCTGCTCGTCGCTCAGCCTCCGCCGGGGATCCGGCCTCCCCTCGCGATGAGCCGGTGCAGCGCGCTATGCGCCGCTGTGACGGCGGGCATAGAACGTCGAGCGGGGGATGCCCCATTCCTGACAGAGCCGGGCGACACCGAAGGGCCGGCGCTGAGAGACCGAGCACGCCCGGCTCATGAGCTCGATCTCCCCGGGGCCAAAGGGCGCCCCTCCTTGAGGCGACTGACCGCCTCGCGGGAGGCCTCCAGGTCCATGGTCAGCTCCCCGACCTTGGCCTGGAGCTCCCGGATCTGCTCATCGCGCGGATCGTGCGTGCTGCCGCCCTTGAGCCCGGCCTCGCCGGCGGCGAGGAAGTCCTCCCGCCACTGGCTGATCCGAGCCGCCGTGACCCCGTACTCCCGGCTCAGGGCCTCGAGGTCCGCCCCGCGCAGCAGGCGCAGGACCACCTCCGTCTTGCGCTTGGAGGAGAACCGGCCCTTATCCCGCTTGCCGTTGTTCTGGTTGCTCTTGGCCTTCTTGCTGCTCATCTGACACCTCCGTCTTGGTCCAGGCGGGGGCAGTCAAAGGCTCAGGGCGCCCTGACTATACCCCCGGGGGAGGTTTCCAGGCGAAACGGGGTGCGGAGGAGACATCTGAAAGACACCCTCCGGGACTACCAGCGCCTGTACAACCATCAGATCGGGCAGAAGGCGCTGGGGCACCGAACGCCGGTGGAGACACTCAAGGCCTGGCAACAGGGTTGCCCCGACCTATTTTGCAAACGTGTATATAACCGGCCGGGACCTGACATATAGTCGAGTGACTTTTGTTAAGGGACACTAGCGGCGCAGCACAAGTGTCGCGGCAATTATGTCATGTAGACCCTGCTTGCGACGCGTGAAGGCAATCATCAGAAATCCGATGAACAGCATAATCGTCGAAAGGATCTTGGACCAGTATCGGGCGTTGGCCCGTCCAAAACCGATCGGCCGACCTTCTTCATCCGTCACTCGAAGCCCCAGCATGCGTTTGCCAGGAGTGCCCTGCCAATCGGAGGACTCGAAAAGTGTCCAGTACAGCCACCAGATCATGATGCCAATAATGTTGCCAATCACTTCAGCCTCAGACTCAATCTGAGCGGGTGGGGCGCTCCCCGACATGGTCCATCCATAGATGAACCCGATTGGAAACACGATAAATAAAGCACCGACAAAAAGGATTAAGTAGTCAATAATCCATGCGAGAAATCGATACCAGAATCCAGCATGCTGAAACCGATCGGCATCGTCATCCTCTTGGGGGCGATGGGCATCGGGTTTTGGCGTTCCGCGAGAAACAGCAGTCGATCCGGGGGCAACTGTTTCCGCCACCGGAAGCTTCGCACCGCAGGCCCCACAGTAACGGGAGTCCTCCTCCGCCTTCGTCCCGCATTGCGTGCAAAAAACGGCCATGGTCATATCCTTGAGGCCAAAACAGCCCGGCCAGTGAAAATGAAAACAATGAATTTTCGAGCTTTATTCTAGCAAAGAGGATTCGCTTGCCGAACTCTTCTCGCCGCCCCTCGCCGGATGAGGTGGACCCCGATCGTTCCACTACAGACGGCCTCTGAGAAGTGAAAACCGGGGCCTCTTGGTCGGGTTTCATATGTCCGGTCTACAGGTCCAGTGCATTTCATCTGGTCGGCGGGGCCTCAGCGCCCGCCAGCCGCCGCTTCCAGTACTGGAAAGTGCTGACCGCCAGGCCCTCGCAGCGGCAGAAGGCCACCTGGCTGATCCCGCTGTCACGCTGGGCCGAAACCAGCGGTTGTCACTCGGTTGCACTGCGCCGCGTGCGTGCCGGTGGGTGCTGTCCCATCGTGTGTCGCTCCCGTGTCGGTGAATGCGACCGAGACAAGAGAACCGATCAGCCGGCGCCGGGAATGACGGCCCGGAGTGACTGCTTACAAATTACTGTCCGCCGCGCACCAACCGGACCCTGTTGCTCCGGCTCTTGCTGGCCCGGTAGCCGTAGCCACAGCCGAAGTCGACGTGCCAGGCGTAGCCCGAAGAGCCAACATAGGGCGAGGCCGACCAGAAACCGACGACCCACCGAGATGCCTTAGGAAATGCCCCCCAATCTAACGTGGGAATCTGATCAATGAGCCCCTCACAAGGGCCATGGTATCCGGGTATCCCGCTGGAGCAATAGACTAGGCTGTTGAGTTCTTCGATGGTCGGCACCCGCCAGTCCCGATAACCCGCATAGCCTCCTCGACGGTTGAGCTCCTTCGCCGCATCCAACGCCTCTTGCCACGTCATTTCCTCCCTTCCCTCTCCCACACAAGTCTGGCCGTCCCACTCCTGCCCCAGGCTACAACGCATCCATTGCAACCCGGTCTCAGGGTCGGTGACAGTGCCGTCGCCATTGTCCAGATAACGACCGCTCTGCCCGATCCGTGGCCGTGTCTCGCCTTCATGTTGCGCGGGTGGTTCGCGGGATGGTGAGAATTGCGGTTGACCGGAAACGGGCTCGGTGGTACCCACGTTCAGCTGCGGCACCGTCCACCCTAAAGCCTCGGCCCAAGCGACGATGGCCCACAGGGCCAACCCCTCGTCAATACCCAACTCATCGTGCAACTGCCCCGCCAAGCGCAACAGCAAAATGGCGGCGGACGTCTTCCCGCCATCCCGCATCAATTCCTTGGCCAACCCCTCTTCGGCGACGGCGCTAAGGACGCGTACTTCGCGCTTGTACGGAGCACAGAGATCGCGCAGCAAGGCGCCAGTACGGCGTGGATCTTCTGCCAGCTGCGGACCGTATTGCGCGATAAGTTGGTTGAGCTGCTGGGCGACCTTATGCTGCGGCATAGACCTCTCCTAGACGTATACGTACGATGACGGTTTGTTCCTCGCGTCGCGTCTAGCAGTCGGTGAACAACCCCGTGCTCAAGCCCGATCAGGTCCGACATGAAAGCCAATGATTAATCTATCTCTGGAAGCCACGGCGCCGCCAATTATCTTGGACCACCGTTCTCGCGCCCTCTGGGCGTCGGAGCCCTGAAATCAGCATAGCGCCCTCATCTTAAGCACCCCCGACAAATTCAGCTCCCACGATTGGCCGCCCGGTATGCGTAACGTCCTCCGACTCATGCCGTGCCTCAGCTTACTTACCGATCGCGGAAACCAACCGGAAGCCCCTGCTATTCCTGCCGAAGCGCGTCCGCTGCTCGGTGTGTACGTTCAAAGGCAACTACTCGCCGGCGGCACGCCTCCCTAATCGGGAACCTACACTCAAGTACTCCCCACCCTGGGGCACGGCCACCATCACTCACGATATGCGATCAGGCTATACCTGACAGCTAGATATCGCAACGTATCAAATCAAATGTTCTCGACGGTGACCGTCACGTCGCCAATGTACACCTTCCCACCCGGTGTTAGCGGCCTCGCCTTCCCAGGTTCAATCCGATACCGTTCGTCCGCAACTTCGTACAGCCAACCCTCATCACTCTGGTTCCTAAGTATGTGCGCGCCCGGCTGCCTCGGGTGATCTTCAATTGTCCCAACAATTGATAACGCATCCTTACCCCGGGCGTGAACCTCCAGGTGATGCTGACGAAGAGCGCCGCCGGTATGCACGGCCAACCCCGAACTCCCGCCGGGGTGCTTAATACTGAGAAACAACCGGACCGGTAAGACCGAACCACAATGAAAGCAAGACTGTCCCTGAATGGACCTATCGAACAGATTTATCGCCGCGCAATCCCCGCACTCGGTCGCATCCGCTTCAAGTTCCATCAACGTATCCTTCCACTCGGATAACCTAGGCCGCTTGCTAGGTCGATGAACCCCATCAGTAAACGTCCGCGTGAATAGCTCCTTCAAATTCGCAGGACACAACTCATTCCATCGCCTCAGGCTATAAGCCAGCATTGGGTCCCCTTCCGCCGAATTTCCTCTGTCGTTCGGATGATGCACAAACAACGGTTCTTTTGCGTACCGCTTCATCTTCGCAGGCTGGTCCCAACACCGCACCTCAGCCGTCTGCTTTCCTTCCATTGGATGTTCATACATCCAGATCTGATAAAGGAGGACGGCCATTGAGTATAAATCCGACTGCGCATTCGGCTTAGCCTCTCCTAGTGCAACCTCTGGCGCCATAAATTCCGCTACACCTGCCACATTTGCGTCGCTGTTATTTACAATCACATTATCATTATCACATACAATAATATTACCATTGACCAGATCGAATTGAACATTTCCCAAATTTATATCACAGTAAGCCAACCCCTGCCGGTGAACCGCTTCAAGCGCCGAGACGACAAGATAGCTTAGACGACAAAGCGTATCATGCCTCGGTTGCCTCGCCCTTCTGTTAATAACCCTATTGAAATGCACATAATGAGCGGAATCATACAATGGCATGACATAGCCGAAGCTTGGACTGTCTTTATGCGTCACCATCTCAATGGGCCAGATGAATTCGACACCTTCAATATCGCTCAAAGGAGCACCATGACGAACAAGCTCCTCGAGTTGACTACGCTGGTCATCACTCGCGCGTGCCGTGTGGTACCACTTTACGGCATACGACTGGCTGTCGCTCTGCGCCCTTACCTCATAAACCGAACCTTGCCCCCCCTGAGCAAGCTTTTTTTCGGCGACATAACATTCTCCGCTATCACCCTTAAATTCAAGACTGCTCGCCACCTTCAGCCTCCTGACTAATGTCCTCGTTCGATTGACCCCGTACCCGTACCGGCCATATTGGAAACATCACGACACAGCCCATATCGTCACCGACCCCTTTATCACTCCAACGACTGAGCTGCTTCGGCAGAACGTTTTTCAGCCAATCGAGGCCGTCATTGACCGCGCGCTCATAAAGGTTACGGATGCTTTGCTTGGGGTCCTCAAGTGAATCCGTCATGCCGTCGGTAGTCAGGAGAACCATTGCCAACTCCGTTTCGTCTATTAGTTCGTCTATTACCATCGCTTTCGCTTGCCACGAGTGATGCGCATTCGGGCTTACCAAACTCTCCGTAGCGAGACCCACACCACGGTCGCGCTGCGGAGTGACATCATTTACACGAACTTCACCCGATGGCTCACTGTGTTCTACGGTAAATATTGAACTATCTCCGATCGAACCGGCTATAAGCGTAGATTCGTACATCACAACCATTGCAACGGTTGTTCCGTATCTACCGATGCATTCCAGATCCTGATCCGACACCCCTTCTTCAGATTTTATTCCCGCATGCCCCTCAATCCGTCGCCGCCAGTGTTGAACCAGATTGCGTCCAAGTCGATTTGCCTCATGTTTGACCAACCTGGCCCAATCGGTAGGATGATTAGATTGAGCTGAAACGAGTGTGACCACCAAATCCGTAGCCGCGTCTCTTGCCGCTTCTACCGCGAGATGTGCGCCAATCTCGCTTTGATTGTATTTTTCACCACCATGCCCGTCGGCAATGGCCAGGACCAAATACGGTTGTCCTTGGAAGAAATGCTGTGAGGCGCCGCATGCATCCTGGCATGGCTGCCCTTTCTCAACGTGTGATGCCCCAGTTGGGCATGTGAGAAGCACTTGGCTTTTACCGAAGCTAAGCGTCAGACATGCCGGAAGACAAGTATCCATCAAAACTCCTCCGACGCATCAATTTGATCTAGATCGGGCAGATCAGAGTTCGGATTCAAATCCTCGTTGGATATCTGAACGGGCATTTGTCCCGCATTACTATCAGTAGATTCTTTGCTACGTGACGCCGCGACAGTTGCAACCGTGCTCGCCATACGAATGAATTCGACCAGTTTCTTTGGCGTGTCGGCATGTAGCGTCTCAACACCTCCCTCTTTCCGGAGATAGGGGGAAATAAAGGCGTCCAGCTCCTCTTTATTGTAATCGTTTGCATTTTTTGCAATTCCAATCGACAACCGAACCGCCTTGGCGCCCCACGGGGACTTATTGAGTGCGTCAATAGCACTTTGATAATGATCCTCCGAGTCCGTGCAATAACCGTCTGACAGCAACACACATACAGGCGGGACATTTCGTTTACCTAGATTTTCGACGCGCAACGCTTCAGCGAGTACGTCGATAGCTTGCGCTGTTGCCGTTATTCCACCACTCGCATCCATATCATGCCACTCGAAGTCTTCAACAGCGACAGGCTCAGGTCCGATGTGCCATTCGGCTTTATCTCCAAATTTGATGGCACGCATCTTCACCCGTACCCGCTCAGTATCTTCAATACGCTGGAGTTCAGGAAGAACCTCCCGAATGGCCCAGTTCACTTTCTGTATTTTCGTTCCAGACATTGAGTACGACCAGTCAACCAACCAAATGAAATGCAAGGTTCGATGGCTGGCCTCTCCCTCTATGCCATCCGGGGTCGTCTCAATCGTGTTTGACATTATTTTGCATCTCCTACGGGCAACAGATGTGGCGGGATGTCTCTAGACCTCAAATAGCTAAAGACTACAGAGATTGCAGATCCTATCATTAGTGGGCTTTATACTGCATGTCGCACCAATCGAACAAAATATGAGTTATTTATGTACCATCGGTTTGCATTTCCATAGCGAAATGGCACGCGCCACGCCTTGTTCTTACGAGTGGAATCGAATGATGCTGTCCAGAATGGCATAGGTGGGGTCGACGGAAACGCTTCAAAGTCGATCGTCGGGCGCTGAAACTCCCCTTTGCAAGGCCCATGTTCTTTTTTCCCTGAGAATGGAAACGGGCCGGGATTTCGACTGGAGCAGTAGATTAAAGTGTTGAGTTCTTCGATAGTGGGCAAACGCCAGTCCCGAGTGCCGGCATAGCCCCCTCCACGGTTGATCTTCTTCGCGGCATCGAGCGCTTGTTGCCAGTTGTAGCTGCTCGGCTGTCCAGCACATGTTTCGCCCGTCCATTGTTGACCAAGCGCACAACGCATCCATTGAAGGCCGGTTACTAGGTCGGTAACTGTGCCATCACAATTATCTATGTAACGACCGGTTGCGCCGATTTGATTTAGCGTGGTTTCACGTTGTGTATTTTTATGTTGTGACGATCGATTTTCTTTTCTGGCCGTTGTTGTTGGTTCATTCGTGCAAGCATATGTTGGTGAGCGTGCCGACGCGGATTGACCATCCGATTCCCCAATCGTTGTTTTGTTATTGTTGGCACTAGCATCTCGCTTTAGGGCTTCTGCCCATGTCGCGACGGCCCACAAGGCGAGTTCTTGGTCAATGCCACGCTCGTCATGCAACGTCTTGGCCAAACGAGGCACCAAGACGGCAGCTGGAGTATTTCCGCGATCTCGTACGAGATGTTCAGCGATCCCTTCTTCCGCTACCGCGATCAAGAGGTTGGCGTCGCGTCTTTCATTGGGGCACAAATCGCGGAGAAGAGCCCTGACTCGTCGCGGCTCCTTCGCTAGTGACCAACCGGTTTGCCGGATAAGGTCTTTGAGTTTTCCTTCGATTGGATCCTTCAACGTGTTCTCCTGTCAATCAGCCCTTGACAAAATCCAGGGGCACGCTGATTCAGTTCGCGTATGGGCCCCGCCAGCTGAGGGCTCTAGGATAATGCGGGCCGAGTTCCTGGCCGAGAGGGTGGTCGATGTCGCAGGGCAGTTTTTCCGATCTCGAGCACTCCGCCATGCGCAAGCAGACGCGGCGCGACCGGTTTCTGGGCGAGATCGGCGCGATCACGCCCTGGGCGGCGCTGGTGGAGGCGATCGAGCCGCACTACCCGAAGGGGAAGCGCGGCCGCCCGCCGATCGGTCTGGAGCGGATGCTGCGGATGTACGTGGCGCAGCAGTGCTTCAACCTGTCGGATGAAGGGATCGAGGACGCGGTGTACGACAGCCAGGCGATCCGGCGCTTTGTCGGGATTGACCTGAGCCGCGAAGACGCCCCGGATGCCACCACTCTGCTGCAGTTCCGTCGGTTGCTGGAGCGCCACGA
>NZ_KB906200.1:0-8171 GCF_000381205.1 Thioalkalivibrio sp. ALE11
CTCCCTTCCGCCCGCGGCCTCGCCGCTTCCGCATCCAACAGCCGCCGCCAGCGCTGCAGACTGCCCACCGAGATCCCGTGCCGGGCACAGTACACTTCCTGGGTCAGACCGCTACGCTCCCAGCCCGACACCAACTCCTGCCACTCGCTCCGACTGCGCTGGCGCCATCCCATGATGCCGCTCCTCTCCCACTGGGTTCGGCACCATCATCCGGCCAGCGCCGCCAGGGAGGAAGAATGTATTTCGCTGGACGCTTACGTACACGGCGGTGAGACACCCCACCACATTGCCAAAGAGCAGATCATCGTAGGCAATCTCGCGCGGGCAGGGCACCGCCTGCCTGCGGCCGGTTTGCACATCCCACCGCTCGTAGGAAGAAAAAACCAGCGCCGGTGCCTCGTCTTCGAATACCGCCTTCTGGCGCTCAAGCTTGGCCGGATACCAGATATCGTCGCTATCCAGAAAGGCCACAAACCGGCCACGCGAAGCAGCGATCGCATCATTGCGCGCCTTCGCCGGCCCCCCATTCACGTTCCTGCGCAGTACACGGATGCGGGAATCCTCGCTTGCCAGTGCCTCCACAAGCGCGCCCGTACCATCGCTCGACGCGTCATCGGCTACGAGAAGCTCCCAGTCCGGGAATGTTTGTGCGCGAACGGATTCCACCGCATCCCGCAGATGGGCCTCCGCGTTATGCGCCGGCATGACCACGCTGAACACAGGCGCGCGCACTGTAGTCTCCACCTCCCTGTCAACATCCTCGCTCCAACCCCCAGCAGGACTCAGCTTATGGTTCAACATGCCAACTCCCGCCCCCTGGGTTCACCCCGGGAGGTCATGACAGACTCCGCTACTGGAAACCGCCGGTGAAGAACCGCCAGCCGTCGTACTGAATCGCCTCCACCCCGGCGTCAAAGTCGCGGGCTTGCCGGATCCAGGTTGTCGCGAAGCGGCGCACGCAAAACCTGGGGTCCTCGCAGCTGACACTCCTGGAACGGGAGCCGGTTGGCCCTACTTGCGGCGCGACCGCAACCGGTGCCAGCGAAACGGCAGGAGCATAAGGCGGTCCACACGCGAATCCCGCGTGTCGCGCAGATATTCGAGGCCCGTCACCAGCCGGTCGTGCTCGCCATAAGGCAGATCGGTCGCCGAACCGAACAGGTAATCGAACCAGGGTGTGACCGTGCCGTAGTTTGAATCCGTGTGGCGTCGGTCCGCGGCATGGTGCAGCCGATGAAAATCCGGCGTCACCACCAGCCACCGCAGGACCCGGTCCAGGCCCCGCGGCAGGCGCAGGTTGCTGTGGCTGACCAGTATCACCGTGACGCGAACGACAAAATAGCCCAGCAGCACCAGCGGCTCTGGCCCCAGCAGCGTCACGACCGGGATCAGCACCGCCATCACCAGCAGCAACTCCAGGCTGTGATGCCGATGCGAGGTCGTCACGTCCACCTGCGTATCCAGATGATGGACCGCATGCAGCCGCCACAACCAGGGAACCTGATGGAAGGCCCGGTGCAGGGCGTACACCAGAAACTCCACCACCAGGAACACCACCACGAATGCCACCAACGGCGGCATGCCCGACAGCGGTGCCGGGCCCGTGGACACCCAGTGCGTCACCAACTCCGACGACGTCAGCAGATAGACCAGCCACAGGACCAGGAAGAAATTGAAGACCGCCAGCGCCCAGTTATTCAGCCATCGGGCGACCGGCACGGTCTCGGCAAGCGTCCGCACGCGCGGGACAACCGACTCCGCCATCATCAGCAGGACCATCCCGCCGAAGGTCAGCACCAGCTCCACCAACACGCGCTGCTGCAGCAGCAGCGCCACCGTATCGGCACCTGCCTGAGGCTCGTTGCTCACGTCACACCCCCCGACCGTTGCCTGGCCATACTCAGGTCCTGCAACGCCTGACCGGCGTCACTCAAAAATTCCGGCGCCTCGGTACCCACCGAAGCCACACAGCTCACATCACGCCCAACTGCGGCCCGGGAACGCCGAGACCAAAAAAGTCCCGGGAAAGACCTCCCCCGGGACCTCAACGAGCATCGTCCACCTTGACCGCTTTTAAAGCCGAGAAGGCCGAGGGGAATCGTCAACGCCCCCATCACCGCAGAACAGGCTGGCCAGACATTTTTCCCCGGATTCCAGAATCTTCCCGTCTTCACAAGGCGCAGGATGGTCCGGCTGCAAATCTACCAGGTCACACGACATTTCGTCAAGATCCAGTTCGGCCCTTACTGGAACCTGCAAGTCGTTTTCGTACTGGAACAGACTGCCATCGCCATCGACTATCGCACCAAGCAAAAAGCTGTAACTGCCCTCCGGGGAGTCCAGAACCGCCTCGGATACCCGGTTCTCATCGATCTTAAAGCTCGGCTTCGGCTCCGGATTCGTGAGGGAATGGGCGTCGGAGATCAGCTTCCCGCCACCCCCGCCGGTAACCAGCGCACCTCCGAGCAATCCCGCGACCAGCATCGGGCTGGCATGCCCGCCAGAGCGACGGTGCAGAACACGCAGCGCCACGAAGGCCAGCAGGACCGACAGGATCACCAGCATCGCGCCACCCAGCGAGGGAACGGCCTGAGCCCCGCTCCCCGGCATCTCCGTGAAGGTGATAGTCCCTACACTGCCACCAGCCAGCGCCTGAGTCGGCAACACCAGGCCCCAGACCACCAACGACACCCCAAACAAGTTGCGACTGCGCATACCCCTCCCTCCCGTACAGATCAATCCACCACACATTGGCATCACCGGCACCGCCGGCTTTCCCGAACCCTAACCTAACTCGAATTATGGATACAAATGCGGGCGAACCTGGCGGTTACCACCGGGTAGCTCGCCATGTGAAGCCAGCACGACAAACGGGGGCAGGTCCAGGAGTGAGTAGCCCCCTTCCCCCCTCAGTGTGCCGACTGAGCTGGTCTAATTTCCGTGGACACCTCGTTAGGTGGGACGATAACCCCCTGTTACGAGGAGAACAGCCATGGCACGCAAACGCCGGAGCTTTTCAGGCGAATACAAGGAGCGCATCGCCCGCATGGTGGTCGATGACGGTCTGACGGTGCCGGCCGTCTGCCAGGATCAGGATCTTGGCGAGACGGCCGTGCCCCGCTGGGTGGATCAACTGGGACCGCCGTGGGTCGGCACCGGGTGCGCACGCTGATGCGCGAGCGCGGCCTGCGGCCCGTCTGGCGGCGGCGCTTCGTGAATACCACGCAACGCGACGACCGGGCCCCGGTCGCCGAAAACCATCTCAACCGCGAGTTCACCCCGGCCGGACCGAACCAGGCGTGGGCGTCCGACATCACCTATATCCCAACCGCCACCGGCTGGAGCTACCTGGCGGTCATCCTCGACCTGTACTCGCGCAAGGTCATCGGCTGGGCCCTTGACCGGCAAATGCCGGCGAGCCTGACCTGCGAGGCCCTGCGCATGGCGCTGGAGCAACGCCAGCCGGCGCCGGGACCTGCTGCACTCCGACCAGGGGTGCCAATACACCAGCGCCGCCTGGCAGCAGCGTTACGCGAACCATAGCGAAGCGCGACGGGATATTGCCGACTACATCGTTCGGTTCTATAACTCCGTCCGCATCCACTCGACCCTGGGCTATCTGCCTCCCAGCGGCTACGAGCAATCAACGGCAGTCAACCCACCCAACGCGGTGTCCGAAATTACTTGACCACCACACCGCGAATGGATCGGGCGGTCGAGGTACGGACACTCGTGGCCAGGGCCAACCGAGGATGGAGCCATTCCGATGGCCAGATGAGTAGCAGTTTACGTGGCCATCAACCCCCCCCTGTACAGTACGTACAGGTACATGATCAGGAGGCCTCACATGCAAAAGATCGGATCCGAAGCCGCCCGGCGCCAATTGCCGAATCTGCTGGACCGGGCACACAGTGGCGAGCCCGCCATTATCATGAAGCGTGGCAAGCCCTACGCCATCCTCGCAGGCCCGGACCAGTGCAAAATCCCGTCAAGTCAGGCCGGCCTCCTCGCTTTGCGCGGATCCGGCGCAGGGCTCTGGGGAACAGAACCCGCGAAGACCGTGGCCGCCCTGCGGGAAGAGTGGGACTGATGGTGGAGGTCTCCAGGCTTCCCGAGGGCTCCTGGATCACCGTCGATACCGCCCCCATCATTTACCTGATGGAGGATCACCCCACTCTCCTTGAGCCTTACCTCCCGGTTTTCGAGCGAATCGAGGCAGGAACCCTCCATGGGGTCGTATCAACCGTAACACTGGCGGAGTTTCTGGCCGGCCCCCTGCGCAACAACGACGAAATCCTTGCAGACCGCTACTACCAGACCCTGGCAAACAGCAACAACTGGCACATTCAGGAACTTGACGCCCCTTTATCCTTCACGGCCGCCCGCATCCGCACCCGGTACGAGTTCAAGCTACCGGACGCCATTCAGATCGCCACCGCCATCCACAGCAATTCATCAGCGCTCATCACCCATGACCGGGACTTTACCAGGGTCACGGAGATCCCCATCCTGAGCAGTGCTACCTATTAACCGCCAGCCGCGCCATCACGGCCCGCCCCACAAACCCCGAAGCCCCCGTCACCAGCACGCGCCGCATCCAGACCTCCGTGGGAGACCAGCCCCCTGGCCGATCACCCACGCCAGCCAAGCCCCCTCGGCCATAGGCCTGGACGCCCACACCCCATGCTACCCCCTGTGGGAGCGGGCTCGCCCGCGAAGCACTCGCCCCGTCATCCCTCACCACCCGTCATGCCTCAGCACCCGTCATTGCGAGGGCCCGAAGGGCCCGTGGCAATCTCGACCCCCGCCTCCCTCTACCGGCTGCAACCACCCCAACCGCCGGGCAACACGGGGAAACCGGTTCCGAACCAGGGCCCGCCCCGTCTGATGCCCCAGCAGGTACGCCGACCGCACCTGAGCTGGTCTAATTAATGGAGTAGCGCCCGCTGCGAGCCTTCGGTCGCGCAAAAATCGGCAACCTTTTCCCAGCCCAGCACCCGCACATCCTTCCGCTGGTGCTCGCCCTCGCCCCCGTAAATCAGCGTCGGCGAACGGGCCATGTCACCGGCCAGCGCAGTCCAGCGATCCAGCCCGGTGAAGAAATCCCGGTTCAACGTCTGGCCGGACTTGATCTCCACCGGCATCAGGCCACCCGACCACTCGATCAGCAGGTCGACCTCATTGCCATTACTGTCTCGCCAGAAGTGGCAGAGCGGCGGCTCGCCGCGATTCAGAAAGGCCTTGCGCAGCTCCGAAATCACGTACGTCTCGAACAGCTGCCCGCGTAGCGGATGCACCACCAGCTGTTCCGGCGTCTGCACCCCCAGCAGCCAGCACATTAGCCCGGTGTCGTGGAAATACAGCTTCGGCGACTTGATCAGCCGCTTGTTGAAATTTGCATGGTGCGGTCGCAGGAGAAACAGCACATAGCTGGCCTCCAGCACCGAGATCCACGCCTTGGCCGTGTTGTGGGTAATACCGCAATCGGCCGCAAGCGATGACAGATTCAACACCTGACCACTGCGCCCGGCACATAGCCGCACAAAGCGCTGAAAGGCGTCCAGATCCTGCACCTGGAGCAATTGCCGCACATCCCGCTCCACGTACGCCGTCACATACGCCGGAAACCAGTGCCGTGGAGACACCGGCCGGTCATACAATGCCGGGTAACCACCGGTAAACATCATCGCATCCAGAGCCGTTGGTGCCTGCCCGACCTCCATCAACTCCGCATGGCTCAACGGCAACAACTCCACAAACGCTGAACGCCCGGCCAGCGACTGCGAAATCCCCGACATCAACCCGAACTGCTGCGACCCCGTGAGCAGAAACCGACCCATGCGACCATCGCCGTCCACATGGGTCTGCAGATAGGAGAACAACTCCGGTGCCCTCTGCACCTCGTCCAAAACCGCCCCATCGGGGCATTGCGACAGAAACCCGCGCGGATCATCCAGCGCCAGCGCCCGCACATCCGGATCTTCCAGGGAACGATACGGGCGATCCGCCATCACCGTGCGTGCCAGCGTTGTCTTGCCGGACTGGCGCGGTCCCGTGACCGTGACGATAGGAAAGCCGCTCAACAGCTCCCGGACCAGTGTTTCGGCAGTGCGCAGTATCATGCGCGCACCCTACCGCCATTTATGCATATTGTAAATCTAGATACCACTTTACATAGAAAAACGACCGCGAACGGGGACAGATGCATGTTTCGGAATAAGCGGCTCCTTCCCCCTCAGTGTGCCGCCACCCAGTTTTCCGCCTGCAATCCCGGCACGCGATCGAACTCCCGCCCATTGTTGGTGACGAGGACGGCGTTGGTGGCGCGGGCATGCGCCGCAATAAGGAGATCGTTGGAGCCGATTGGCGTGCCAGCGCGTTCGAGTTCCGCGCGGATGTCGGCATAATGCTCGGTGGCTTCTTCCGGCCAGTCGCAGACCTTCGTGAACACCAGAAAGCGTTCCAGTGCGGCCTCGCTGCGTTCGCGGTAATGCGAGCGCCGCACCCCGTACCGCAGTTCGGCCACCACCACGGCGGACAGCCCCACATCGCCCACCGGAACATGACGCAGCCGCTCATGCACCTCGGGTGGGCGGCGCTTCATGATGTAGATGCAGATGTTCGTGTCCAGCATGTAGCGCACGGCTCACAATGCCTCGCGGTCCTGCGCCACGTGATCCTCGATCGAATCGGGGAAGTCTTCGGGAAGGGTCTCGCCGGGACCCCGAAAATAATCATCCCAGGACCGGGGCTTGGCGCGCAGGATCAAGGCATCGCCACTCTTTTCGATCACCACCTCGTCGGCATCAAAGGTAAAACCCTTCGGCAGCCGAACGGCCTGGCTGCGACCATTCCGGAACAGGCTCGCGATGCGTCGTTTCATGGCTTGGCCCACCTCGAAAAGGATATGCCATAAGCATATACGCGCGGGGAACAGGAGACAAACTGGAGGTGGGCAAATTGGGGACAGATTTATTTTCCCGTTCAGCTACATCAGGGTGGAATCCGCTCAACACGAAGGCCAGGGATCTTCTCGAAGTCGCCATCCCCCGTCACGAAGGCCCCTTTCGGATGGACCGTGAGCAGGCTCGCCGCCTGGATGGCATCGGGCGTGCGCAGCCCGTGATGGGCGCGCAGTTCCGTCGCCCTGTCCAGAACGGCCGTCTCCAGCGCGACGACCGACAGACCTGGATCCTCGAAAAACGCATCCAGCCGTTCCAGCGCTCGAGCATTCGAGTCCCGTAGCGGCCGCACCCGGCATTCCAGGCGACTCAAGGCGGAGACCACCAGAACAGGCGGTTCGCCCGCCTTACGTTCCACATCCCGAAGGACCTGCCGAACGGCCTCCCGCGTGGGCGCGTCGCCTTCCAGAAGGTAGATGACGGCACTGGCGTCGAGAAACGCCAGCATCAATCATTCCAGCCTTCGCGCTCCCCTTGGAGTTCACGGTCCAGTTCCGAGCGACTTCGCGGCGTAGAGGGAGCCGAATCTTCTTCCAGCAGCCGGTTCCATAGCCGCGTGCGGGCCTCCACACCGGCCGTCAACTGCTGGAAAGATTCCTCGCTCAAGATCACGTAGCGTGGTCGATTACGCTGGATGACGTGCACCGGCCCTTTCTTCAACGCCTGATCGACTGCACTGATGCCACGTCGCTTGATTTCCTGCGCCGAGATAACAGTTTCCATCAGCCGCTCCAGTACGGATTTCAGTACCTAGAATAGCACTGGATACAGCAGAAACCGGGGACACATTTATTTTCTCACCCCCCCGGCGTGATGACGGGCGGCCGGGACGGCGGCGCTCGACGCGTACACCGATGATCTCCTCCACCTCGTCCACGAAGCGCGGGTTGCCCGGACGCTTACCAACGTACCGGAGCGGCCCTCCAGCCGATTCGTAAGCGTCCAGCGAAATACATTCTTCCTCCCTGGCGGCGCTGGCCGGATGATGGTGCCGAACCCAGTGGGAGAGGAGCGGCATCATGGGATGGCGCCAGCGCAGTCGGAGCGAGTGGCAGGAGTTGGTGTCGGGCTGGGAGCGTAGCGGTCTGACCCAGGAAGTGTACTGTGCCCGGCACGGGATCTCGGTTGGCAGTCTGCAGCGCTGGCGGCGGCTGTTGGATGCGGAAGCGGCGAGGCCGCGGGCGGAAGGGAGCGCCGCGACCGAGTTCG
>NZ_KB906201.1:0-7059 GCF_000381205.1 Thioalkalivibrio sp. ALE11
CCTTCAGGGTGGCCCATCGGGACGTCCGTTTCTGTCGCCCGGCCGCGGGAACATAGCCTGCTACGCACGGGCCGAACGTGCACACCCGTCCGCATCGACCCCGGAAGCGAGTGAGCCCATGTCGAACGAAATCGCATTCAAGGAACTGGTCCTGCACCCCGAGTTCGTTCGCATCAAGGACGGCTCACGCGTGGTCCTGCTGCACGAAAGCGAGTTCGTGCAGATGCTCGCAGCACTGCACGAATACGAGGCGCTAGTGGATCATCTCGGCGGGGACCCCTTACTGGATACCGAATCCGAATGATCGACCCAGGCCCTCACATCTTCTGACCGCATCCTGTAACCGGCCTCGACAGGGTTCGGGGCGCCCCCCTGGGAGGTGCGCCCTCGCTTCCAGCCTAATCAGGCCGGCCAAGTGCATGAGCGCGGTCTGCCGTGACAGCCACCTCTCAGGCCACCATGGCAAGTTGCCGCAAGACGCTGGCTTTAATGCCAGCATCGGCAGCCGGAATGGCCGCCGACCACACGCTTCCTCAATCAGAAATCGAAAGCCGCTTCGGGATCCGACTCGTTGAACTCACGCCATGCGCTGGCAAAGCCCTCCAGCCCAATGCTTGCCTCAACATACCCCCCACGAAACTCACTGAGCCGAACATTGATCTCGCGCCCTTCCCGCATCTGGGTCACCAGGTCTTCCACGGTCTCCTCGTAAAGGAGAGCGGCAACACGCCCACTGCCGGATGAGACGAGTCTCGCGGCTTCCTCCAGATCCATGGCGTCGTTGTCGTCGATGCGCACAAGGAACGTGTCACGAAAGAGCACACCCTCCTTCCCCGTCACCAGCCCGAAGATGTCGTCGTCTGTCATGGACAGAATGGTGAGAAGACCGCTGTCCACATCGTGGTTGCGGATAACGCAGGACTCCTCGTCAGTAAAGCTATCCACCTCGCAGTTCACGTCCCAGGCATGAGCTTGCCCGCCGACGAGGGAAAGACCAACGACCGAAAATAACACCAAACTTTTTGCACAGCCCGAAAAACGCATACCGACCTCCTTCATCACATGGGATGTCCCGATCCCGCAGGTAGTGGCTTGTGCGGGGAGACCGATATCGAATCTACGGTCGGTAGGCGACAGTTCTTGACGTGCAGGCCTCCTGTCGATGCCGCGAGTCGCAAAGGCGACTCCGTCAAGGGCACACCGTAGCTGTGCAATCAACCCATTCTCAGAAGAAAACTGTTGCGTGATCCGGGCGGGCCATGCGCTGGTGGATGCAGAGGCCCTCCGAACAAGCCGGGCCTACCTCCAAGCCGGGTCAACGGTCAGACATGCCGAGAATGGCCGCCACCACTCGCTCTTCCGCGGAGCTGTGCAGCGGAAGGGTGGCAAAGGTTTCCAGCACCTCGGGCCCAAGCTCGGATTCTGCAGCGATCAGCTCCTTGCGCAGGTCGCGAAGACGAAGAAGTCCCGGCGCTGCTGGGTCCGGCGTCGATGCCAGTACGGGTTGGGCGCATACAAACATGGTTCAGGGCTGCTATCCTCGAAATTGGCGATGAAAGGCGTGGCACAGTGGCGTTGTGAACTCGGCCCGCTCGTCTGGTGATATCCGAAGGGCTGGCAGCCAATGTCCGAAACAAACGATGTTTTGACCAAATTCCAGCGGCAGTTTGTCCAAGTCCTCCCCGATCAAGTGTCCGGGCTTCGCAAGCAGTACCGAGAGCTCGACCCCACCCATTGGGATCCTACCCGGGCAGAGTGTCTATACCATCAGATCCACAGCCTGACCGGCAGCACGGATACTTTGGGTCTGGAATCGGTATCTTCTGCGTCACACCAGTTGGAAATCCGCCTTAAGGCGATCGTAGAAGACGGCGTGCCCCCAAAGGCTGAGGCCTGGTCTCCCATCGATGCGGGATTGGCGCACATCGAAGCGCTGGCTTCGAGCCTGCTTGAGCTTGAGGCACCTGATCGCTCAACGCCCGATAGGCCGTCACGCCTCGACAGTTCATCACTAGTTTGGGTCGTCGAGGACGATGCCGATCAGGGTGAAGACCTCACCCGTATTTTGCAGGACGCAGAATACCGCGTGCGGTTGTTCTCCACGCCGGATAACCTCCGAGCCGCGTTCCGTGCGGATAGAGCACCCGATGCCATTATCCTGAGCAGAGACTTGCCCGACGGCGATACCGCTAACACAGAACTTCTGGCCGAACTCAAGACGGGCAGCAAGGGGAGCCTGCCCGTGGTGGTTACTTCGGTACGCGACGATGTAGAGCCACGTCTAGCCGCCCTTCGGGCCGGTGCCCGCCAGTACCTGTTGAAACCGATCAACCCGCAGGCGCTGATCGAACGGCTTGATGCCCTTACAGGGCGGACACCGTCGAATCCCTTCCGGGTGTTATTGGTGGATGACGATCCCCTGTTGCTGGAGGCCCAGTCCAGCGTGCTGCGCGGCGCCGGCATGACGGTGCAGGCACTAAGCCGGCCGCTCGAGGCCCTGGAAGCACTGGACGCCTTCCGTCCCGATGTTGTGGTGCTGGACGTCCACATGCCCGAGCTTCGCGGGCCCGAACTCGCGGCGCTGGTGCGAGAGCGCGATGAGTATCTGGCCCTGCCCATCCTGTTCCTGTCTGCCGAGACCGACACAAACCTGCAATTGGAAGCGCTCAGCCAGGGGGGGGACGACTTCCTGATCAAACCGGTGGAGGCCGAACACCTGGCGGCTGCGGTCAGCGCCCGTGCGCGCCGCTCGCGCCAGCATGCCGCGATGCAGCAGCGCCTGCAGGACACGCTGTACGAACGGGAACGCGAGCATATGGCACTGGATCAACACGCGATCGTGAGTATCGCCGATGTCGCGGGCAACATTATCTATGTCAATGACAAGTTCTGCGAGATCAGTGGCTACCAGCGCGCAGAACTGATCGGTCAGAACCACCGCATGCTCAAGACGCAGGAGCACTCACCGGCGTTCTACGAGGCCATGTGGGAGACCATCTCGTCCGGACAGGACTGGCATGGCGAGATCTGCAACCGGGCGAAGGACGGTTCGCTGTACTGGGTGCAGTCCACCATTACGCCGTTTCTGGACGAGCACGGACTGCCCTACCAGTACGTCTCGATCCGCACCGACGTCACGCGTATCAAGGCGGCCGAGGCCGCACAGCGCGCACAGAATGCCATGCGCGCGGTGGTTAGCGATGCGGCGGCCGACTTGCTGGCGGCCAGCGCCGATTCGCTGGATGCGGCTCTTGATCGGATCTTGCGTCGGGTCGGTATGCACCTGGGCGCCGACTGCGCCTACCTGTTCCAGTTCTCGGAAGATGGTACGCGCATCGGCAGCAGCCACGAATGGTGCGCGCCCGGGGTCGGTCGCAAGCAGGAGGATCTGCAGGACATCCCGCTGACGGCGGTTCCCTGGTGGCGGGACCATCTCCTGGGCGACCAGCCGGTAATAGTTTCCGACGTGGCCGCACTGCCGCCCGAGGCGGCGGCGGAGAAGGCCTTGTGCGAGTCCATGGGTATCCGGTCCTTTTCGGGCTTTCCGATCCGGCGCGGCGGGAAGAGCCTGGGAGCCATCTGTTTCCATCATCGGTTTGGCACCCATCTCGAATCGATGGGCCTGGATTTGCTGAGCCTGCTCGCCGGACTGGTGGGCAGCGCACTGCCTCGTACCGCGGTTGACCGGGCGATCCGGGAACAGCAGCGTTTCACCCAGGATGTACTGGATTCGGTTTCCGCGCATATCGCGGTACTCGATCGCGATGGCGTGATCTTGGCGGTCAACGAACCCTGGCGGCGCTATGCGGCGGAGAACGCCCCCGAGTCCAAGGAGGCGGATTGGGGTGACGATGTTGGTACCAATTATCTGGAGGTCTGTAGGCAGGCCGAGGACACCGTGGAGCCGAGACCCAGTGACGTGGCAAGAGGGATTGAGGCAGTCATCGCAGGCCACTCGCCGCGTTTCCGGCTCGAGTATCCCTGCCATTCGCCGAACCAGGCTCGGTGGTATGAAATGACGGTGCTGCCATTGACGCACGATGGTGGTGGCGTCGTGGTGAGTCACGCCAACATCACGGAGAGGACACTAGCCGAGCAAGCGGCGGAAGCCGCCAAGGAGCGCCTGCGCCGGGGGCAGAGGTTCGCCAACATGGGTACCTGGGAATGGAACATCATCACGGGCGAGTTGTACTGGTCCGAGCGCATCCCGCCGTTGTTTGGTTACTCGGAAGGAGAAGTGGAAACCTCCTACGAAAACTTTCTTGCCGCCATCCATCCGGAAGACCGCGATGCGGTGAGTGCCGCGGTAAACGCCTGTGTGGCGGAAGACGTGCCGTACGACATCGAGCATCGCGTGGTGTGGCCCGACGGCACCGTGCGCTGGCTCCTGGAGCGCGGAGCCACGGAGCGCGATGCTGAAGGCAAAGCTTTGCGCATGCTCGGGGTGGTCCAGGACATCGATGACCGCAAGCGTGCCGAGACGGCTCTGGCCGAGCGGGAGCGGCAACTCCTGGAGGCACAGACCCTCGCATCGCTCGGGCACTGGCGGGCCGATCTGGTCAGCGGTGAGCTGGTCTGGTCCGACGAGATCTACCGCATCTTCGGCTATGAACCCGGCAGCATCACCCCGAGTACTCAAGTGTTTGAGTCAGCCGTTCATCCGGATGACCGCCAACTGGTTCGCGACGATGTGCGGGAAGCCGCAAAAACCGGCCGCCACGATGTCGTGCACCGCATCGTCCGGCCCGACGGCGGCGTTCGCCACGTCCACGAACTTGCGCAGGCGGAAACGGACGCCGATGGCAACCTGATACGCCTGACGGGCACCGTGCAGGACGTGACCGAGCGGGTCGAGGCCGAACGGCGCATGCGAGAGAGCGAACAGCGGTTTGCCTTCGCTGTTGAAGGGGCCGGCGATGGCGTGTGGGAGTGGGATGTCGAAACTGGCCGTATGCTGCTTTCGGGCTACTACGAGCCCATGCTGGGCTACGCGTTTGGCGAGATGGAGCCCCGTATCGAAGCATGGGAAACCTCGGTTCATCCCCACGACTTGGAACGGGTGCTAGAGCGGCTCAATGACTATCTCGAGGGTCGCAGCGATCGATACAGCGTGGAGTTGCGGCTGCGCTGCAAGGACGGTAGTTACAAATGGGTGATGTGCCGGGGCACAGTGGTGGAACGCGATGTCCGCGGTGCCCCGCTGCGTCTGATCGGCATCCACAGCGACATTGATGCGCGGAAATCCGCCGAGGAGACCCTGCAGATCTTCAAGCATGTGGTCAATTCCGTTCTGGATGGCGTGCTGGTGATCGACACGGCAGGGTTTATTCAACTGGTCAACCCCGCAGTCCGGACCATCTTTGGGTACGACCAGCAGGGCCTGGTGGGGCACAACGTTTCCATGCTCATCCCCAGATCGCTGCTTTCGGAACACGAAGGCGACCTGCAGCGGCATCTGGCCAGCCGTGAAGCGCCAATGATCAATCGAACCGTCGAGCTGACGGGGCAAAGGGCCGACGGTTCCAGCTTTCCACTGGAGGTCTCGGTCAGCGAAATTGCGATTGCCGGTCAGCAGTACTTCGTTGCGTTGCTCCGCGACATCAGCGAGCGCAAGCAGGCCGAAGATGCGTTGATCGCCGCGCGGGAGGAAGCCGATCGCGCCAATCAGGCCAAGTCCGAGTTCCTGTCGAGCATGAGTCACGAGCTTCGGACGCCGATGAATGCGATCCTCGGGTTCGGCCAGCTACTGGAATACGATGACAGCCTTGGTGAGGAGCCGCTGGAGCATGTCGGCGAGATCCTGCGGGCTGGCAGGCATCTGCTTGAGCTCATTAATGAAGTACTGGATCTGGCCAAGATCGAATCCGGCAGGATCCAGATGTCGCTGGAGCCGGTGGAAGTCGGTCCGGTCGTTCAGGAATGTCTTTCACTTGTGAGTACGATGGCCGCCCAGCGCCATATCGATCTTCACGACGAGGGGACCGAGGGTGTCGTGGTACGGGCGGACCTGACCCGATTGAAACAGGCACTTCTTAACCTAGTCTCCAATGCGGTCAAGTACAACCGCGACGGCGGCCACGTGAAGGTCGACGCGCACCGTGAGGGCAACGACCGGCTCCGGATCCGGGTTAACGATACCGGCAAAGGCATCTCGGAAGACAAGCTGGACCAGCTGTTCGACCCCTTTAACCGCCTGGATGCCGAGAGCAGCGGGATCGAGGGCACCGGCATCGGCCTGACACTCACCCGGCGCATGGTGGAAATGATGGGAGGGAAAGTCGAGGTGAGGAGCGTGCCGGAAGTAGGCAGTACCTTCTGGATCGAGCTGCCGCTGATGCAGGGCGCGGGCCAGCCCCGCGACGAGGAGTCTGCATCGTCCCGAAACGCGTCTCCCGAGGACTGCGGGCTCTCCGATGAACAGAGCAGTACCGTGCTGTACATCGAGGATAACCCCGCGAACCTGAGGCTGGTGGAGCAGCTGGTTGAGCAGTTGCCGGAGGCCCGCCTGCTCACCGCCCATACCCCATGGCTGGGTATTGATCTGGCTCGGAATTATCGACCGGATCTGATCCTGCTGGACATCAACCTGCCGGGCATGGATGGCTACCAGGTACTGGAGATGCTCCAGGCCGAGGCCGAACTGGAGCAGACCCCGGTGGTCGCGGTCACCGCCAACGCCATGCCGCGTGACATCGAACGCGGTATGGCGGCGGGTTTTACGGATTATCTCACCAAGCCCCTCAATGTCGGGCAGTTTCTGGACACGGTGCAGCGCCACATCGCAAAACGCGAGACATGATGCCCGGCTGGGTCGAGTCCGATCAGGGACCAAGGTTCCAGTTTTAACAGTCAGGCTAATAGAGCCTGAATTCAACCAACAAGTGCAACGCCACGTCATGCGGCGCGTCGCCGCTGTAAAGATTGCTCCAGCACTTCGATCGGGGCCCGGTAGCCGAGTCGCTTGCGCGGTCGAAGGTTGAGCTTGTCTTCGATCTCCTGGATTCGTTCTTCGCTGACCTGAGCGAAGTCGGTGCCCTTCGGGAAGTACTCCCGGATCAG
>NZ_KB906202.1:0-6447 GCF_000381205.1 Thioalkalivibrio sp. ALE11
TCCGTGTCTTCGGGACAGGGCATGAGAGGCCGGTGAGGAGAACCCCTGGCGCTCCTATGAGGCACCCCTTCCCCGGAAGGGCTGACCCTCGCCCGTAGAGAAGGGCAGCTCCGCGACGAAGTGAAGTCCGGTCGGTAACCAACCCGCGTATATCAGAGTGATCCACCGTCGCAATCCGCTTCTCGTGCCCTGCCTCGAAGGCATGGAAAACAGGAGGTCTCGATCGAACACTACAGCCAACCGTTGACAGGTCAATCCATATCAGGAGGCCGGCCCTCCGGCCGATTCCCCGTCCGGCCAATCCCTGCGCCTGATCGGCCAGAGGCTGGCCTCCTACCTGCGGGCGTTCCGCCCCCTTGACCGGACGCCGCCGGAGCCTTACATTACGCCTCTTCCGGGGCGGTTAGCTCAGCGGTAGAGCACTGCCTTCACACGGCAGGGGTCGCTGGTTCGAACCCAGCACCGCCCACCAGATTTCCCGGAGAAGCGGCCCGTGGCATTGCTCGGGCCGCTTTTTCGTGTGGGGTAATGCCCGGTGAGGCGTCGGCCCTGTGGGAGGCCAGCCCCCTGGCCGATTGCAGGAGGCCAGCCCCTGGCCGATTGCAGGAGGCCAGCCCTCTGGCCGATTGTAGGAGGCCAGTCCCCTGGCCGATTGTAGGAGGCCAGCCCCCTGGCCGATTGTAGGAGGCCAGCCCCTGGCCGATTGTGGGAGGCCAGCCCCCTGGCCGATTGCAGGAGGCCAGCCCTCTGGCCGATCGGGCTCGGGATACACCACATCGGCCAGAGGGCTGGCCTCCTACGGAATTCTGGCGGAGAGGGAGGGATTCGAACCCTCGAGGGGCTTGCACCCCTGCCGGTTTTCAAGACCGGTGCAATCAACCACTCTGCCACCTCTCCGGAGGCGCACATTCTCCGCGAGCGTCCCGTGGCTGGCAACTCTGCCGGTCAGCCACACATACATCGCTCCAGAACTATGTGTCGCATAGAAAGAGTTTGATAGAAGAAAATAACGATCTTCCGTAAAATCGCGGCCCTGTCCTTCCCCGCCGGATACGCCTCCCGCGGTCCGGCGCCGGTGCCTCTCCTCCGGACACGGCACCGGCACGAAATTCAGTGACCGCCCCGGAGACCGGCGACGGGGCGCAACCCGAGGCCGACCATCATGAATTCGATGCTGCTCAATCTGTTTCCCTTCCTGCGCTGGCGTCCCACCAAGGACACCATCAACGCGGATCTGATTGCCGGCATCTCCGTCGCCCTCGTCCTCATCCCGCAGTCCATGGCCTACGCCCAGCTGGCCGGGCTGCCGCCGGTTTACGGGCTGTACGCCTCCCTGCTGCCGGTGATGATCGCCGCCCTGTGGGGCTCCTCGAACCAGCTGGCAACGGGGCCGGTGGCGGTGGTCTCGCTGCTCACGGCCTCGGCCCTGATCCCGCTCGCCGCCGAGGGCTCATCCGAATTCATTGCCCTGGCGATCGTACTGGCGTTCCTGGTCGGGGTGGTCCAGCTGGTACTCGGACTGTTCCGGCTGGGCTCGATCGTCAGCTTCATCTCGCACCCGGTCATCGTCGGCTTTACCAACGCCGCGGCCATCATCATCGCCCTGTCGCAGCTCAACAAGATCCTGGGCGTGTCCGTGGACACCAGCGGGCACTTCATGGTCGGCCTGTGGGGCGTGCTGCAGCAGATCGGCGACGTGCACCTGCCGACGCTGGCCTTCGGGCTCGGCGCGATCGCGCTGATGGTCGCCATGAAGCGCCTGGTACCGAAGATCCCCGGCGTCCTGGCCGCGGTGGTCATCACCATCCTCATCAGCTGGGCCATCGGTTACGAGCAGAAGGCCGAAGTGGCGGCCGACCGGGTCGCACCGGCCGACGTGGTCGCCCTGGCCGAAGAGGTCGACTCCCGTTCCGGCGCGCTGGCCGACATCGAACAGCGCATCCGCGAGCTGGAGGCCGAGGTCGACGAGGTCGAACGCGCCGAGGCGGTACGCATCCGCCACGAGATCGACACCCTCGGCCTGGAGCGCGACGAACAGCGCAGCGAACTGCGCGATCTGCGCGACCAGCTCGGCGCGATCAGCCTGCGCCGTGTCCCCGGCGAAGACGACGCCCCGGCCCGCTTCATCCGCGAAGACCACCTGACCGACGCGGAACGCGAACAGGCCGACAGTACCGACTGGCGCATCGAACGGGTCGACAACGACACCATGCACCTGGACGGCGGCGGCTCGGTAGTCGGGAACGTGCCACAGGGTCTCCCCGCCCCGACCATCCCGGACCTGAGTCTCGGCAACATCATGACGCTGCTCACCACCGCCTTCGTCATCGCCCTGGTCGGCTTTACCGAGGCCATCGCCATCGCCAAGGCCATGGCCGCGCGCACCGGCCAGCGGCTGGACCCCAGCAAGGAACTGATCGGGCAGGGCCTGGCGAACATCTCCGGGGGCTTCACCCAGGGCTATCCGGTGTCGGGGTCGTTCTCGCGCTCGGCGGTCAACCTCAATTCCGGGGCCAAAACCGGCCTGTCGTCGGTCTTTACGGCGGTGATCATCGGCATCGCCCTGCTGTTCCTGACCCCGCTGATCTACCACCTGCCGGAGGCCGTCCTCGCCGCCATCATCATGATGGCCGTGGCCGGGCTGGTGAACTTCAAGGCGATCAAGCACGCCTGGGTGGCCAACAAGCACGACGGCATCGCCGCCATCGTCACCTTCCTCGCCACCCTGGCCATGGCACCCAACCTGGACTATGGCATCCTCACCGGGGCGGGCCTCGCGATCATCCTGTACCTCTACCGGTCCATGCAGCCGCGCGTGAGCGAACTGGCCCGCTACGAGGACGGCACCCTGCGCGAGGCGCGCCGCTACGGCCTGCAGACCGACGAAAAGATCGCGCTGATGCGCTTCGACGGTTCGCTGTACTTCGCCAACGTGCCCTACTTCGAAGACGCGGTGCTGGATCTGGCCGCCAGCCACCCTCAGGCGAAATACATCATCATCGTCGGCAAGGGGATCAACGAGATCGACGCCTCCGGCGAGGAGACCGTGCACCAGCTCGTGCATCGGCTGAAGGCACGCGGCGTCACCCTGGTGTTCGCCGGCGTGAAGGCCCAGGTGCTGGAGGTGATGGAACGCACCGGCCTGGACGAGCTGATCGGCAAGGACAACATCTTCCGCAGCACCGACCGGGCCGTCGAAGTCTGCCGTGAACGCGTGGGCGAAACGCGAGTCGAAGAACAGACCGGCCAGGAGGGCCGGAGCTGACCCGGGCCCGGCCCGGAGTCCGGCGCGGGTGGCTGCACGGCGCGGCCCTCGGCTGTACACTGACCGCATATTGAACCCAAGGAGGAAACGACCGTGTCCAGAGACCAGATCGTCCGCTCGAAACGGAACCCGTCCAGCACCGGTTCCATCAGCGAGACCATTTCCACCAACAAGGTCATCCGCCAGACCTACACCCTGCTGGCCCTGACCCTGGCCTTCAGCGCGGTCACCGCCTTCGTCGCCATGGCCATCGGTGCCCCGCCGGTCCACTGGATCGTGATGCTTGGCGTGCTGATTGGCGGCCCGTTCGCCATCCACTTCACGCGCAACTCGGTCTGGGGCCTGGTGCTGACCTTTGCCTTCACCGGGACGCTCGGGTTCTTCCTCGGCCCGATCCTGTCGATGTACCTGGGGCTGCCTAACGGCCCGCAGATCGTCGGCAACGCATTCACCGCCACCGCCGTGGCCTTCGTGGCCCTGTCCGGCTATGCGCTGGCCACCAAGAAGGACTTCAGCTTCCTCGGCGGCTTCATCGTGGTCGGCCTGATCGTGGCGCTGCTGGCGATCGTCGCCAACATCTTCCTGGCGATCCCGGCGCTGTCGCTGGCCATCTCCGCGGCCGTGGTGCTGCTGCTGTCGGCGGCCATCCTGTTCGACACCAGCCGCATGATCCACGACCAGGAGACCAACTACGTGGTGATGACGGTGTCGCTGTACGCCAACCTGTACGTGATGTTCCTGCACATGCTGAACCTGTTCCACGCCTTTATGGGCGAGAACTGACGCGCCGGCCGAGCCCGGACCCTCCCGGACTCGCCAGCACGCGGGCCCCGCTCCGGCGGGGCCCTTTTTGTTGGCCCCTGCCCTCCGCCCGATCTCAACGCTGAACCTCATGGCCCAACCGAACCTGCCCTCCGCCCCCCGCGCCGTCTTCCTGGACACGGCCACCGTCGATCGCGACGACCTGGACTTCGCCCCGCTGGACCGCGCTGCCCCGGACTGGGTGCGCCGGGAACGCACGCCCGCCGACCCCGTCGCCATCAGCGAATGCCTGGACGGGGCCGACGTCGCCATCACCAACAAGGTGGTCCTCGACCGCGGCGTGCTCGAACGCAGCCCGCAGCTCAAGCTGATCTGCGCAGCCGCCACCGGCTTCAACAACATCGACGTGGCGACGGCGCGCGAGCTCGGCATCGCCGTGACCAACGCCCGCGACTACGCCACCGACTCGGTGGCCCAGCACGTGATGGCCCTGCTGCTGACCCTGGTCACCTGGCTGGACGACTACCGCGCCGACATCCGCGCCGGGCGCTGGAGCGAGTCCGACCAGTTCTGCCTGCTCGACCACCCCATCCGCACCCTGTCGGGCATGCGCATGGGCATCGTCGGGCGCGGCGTCCTCGGGCAGGCCACCGCGCGCCTGGCCGAGGCCTTTGGCGTGCAGGTGCGCTACGCCCGCAGCCTGCGCGACGCGGAACCCGCCGCGGATCCTGCCGCGGACACCGTGCGCGTCCCCCTGCCGGAGCTGCTGGAGACCAGCGACGTGATCTCGCTGCACTGCCCGCTGACCGACGCCACCCGCAACCTGATCGACGAAGACGCCCTGGACCGCCTGGGCCCTGATGGCCTGCTGATCAACACCGCCCGCGGCGGCCTGGTGGAGCCGCGGGCCCTGGCCGAAGCCCTGCGCGAGAAACGCATCGCCGGCGCCGGCATCGACGTGCTCGAGCCGGAACCGCCGCCGCCCGATCATCCCCTGCTCGCCGCCGACCTGCCGCGTCTGGTGCTGACCCCGCACACCGCCTGGGCCGCGCGTTCGGCGCGGCAGGCGGTGCTGGAGGAGATCGCCGCCAACATCCGCGCCTTCGCCGCCGGCGAGACGCGCAACCGCGTTGACTGAACGCGCACCGGGAGCCCGCATGGCCGTCAGCGACCCCACCCCCGAACAGCGCATCGCGACCCTGGAAGAACGCCTGGCCTATCTGGAATTCAGCCAGGAGGAACAGGCCCGGGTACAGGCCGAACTGCAGCAGGAGAACCAGGCCCTGACCCGGCAGCTCGAATGGCTCCACGGCCGCCTGCGGGCGCTGGAGGCCGCCGCCGGTGATGGCAGCGCGGGCGGGCAGGACACCCCCGAGCCCCCGCCGCCGCATTACTGACCGCGGCCCCCGTCGATGACCCTCGAACTGCGCCCGGTCCCGGAAGACGATCCGCGCGCCCGGGAGCGCACCCGGGCCCTGCAGCGCCGCATGGAAGCCGCCGGCTACGTCCATCGCGGCGACGCGGCGCTGACCCTGGAAGTGGAAGCGGACCGCCTGAGCCTGGTTCTGCAGGGCGGAAAGACGCCGCTGCGCCTGACCCCGGACTTCGTGCGCGGCCGGCAGGGATACCGCCACCCCCGCGCAGCCCACGAGACCCTGGTGCGCGCCGTGGGGCGCGTCGGCGACGACGCGCACATCGTCGATGCTTCCGCCGGACTCGGTCGCGATGCCCTGCTGCTGGCCGCGCGGGGCTGGCAGGTCAGCGCCTTCGAGCGGCATCCGGTCGTCGCCCTGTTGCTGGAAGATGCCCTGCAGCGCGCCGCGCACGCCGGCGACCCGGCCCTGGCCGCCAGCGCCGCCCGCGTGCACCTGTTCCCGCAGGCATTCGCCGCCGATGCCCTGCCCGCGCCCGCCGATGCGGCGGTGTTCGACCCGATGTTCCCGCAGCGGCGCAAGAACGCCGCGGTCAAGAAAGACATGCAGGTCCTGCAGGCGCTGATGGAGGCCCCGGACCAGCGTCCGGGCCAGGCATCCCGGGCGGAAGACACTGAAGAACACGCTGCCGCAAGCGATACGGAAAGCGACGCGGCCGCCACGCTCGCCGCGCTGATCCCCGCCACCCGAGGGCGCGTGGTGGTCAAGCGCCCCGCCGGGGCCGCCCCTCTGCCCGGCACCACGCCGGTCTCCGCCATCCAGGGCCGCGCAGTACGCTTCGACCTCTACCGCGCCTGATCGGCCAGGGGGCTGGCCTCCCACGGATCAAACCCTGCCCCCCGTAGACATGATGGATTGACCTGCCCGACCTCGAGAGCGTGGGTTATGTTCTCGGGGTTGGGACAACCACCTTCAACACAGAGCCAATATCGAGGGGGCAGGTCATGAACCAGTTTAGCGCGGAAGGGATGAAGGATGCAGGGCCGG
>NZ_KB906203.1:0-4247 GCF_000381205.1 Thioalkalivibrio sp. ALE11
CCTCGATATTGGCTCTGTGTTGAAGGTGGTTGTCCCAACCCCGAGAACATAACCCACGCTCTCGAGGTCGGGCAGGTCAATCCATCATGTCTACGCGGGGGCAATGCCCCGGGGCGCATGACGTTGTTCGAGGGCGGCGGGCGCCGTGCGCATAATCGGCGGATGTATCGACCGAATGCCCGCGCGAGGTAAGCCGACCCCATGGCGACCGTGAAAAGCACCTGCTACGAATGCGACGCCAACTGCGCGATCGACGTGACCCTGGACAACGCCGGCGAGCCGGTGAAGATCGACGGCCCCGACTGTCCGCGCTGTTACGTCCAGCTGGATCGCCGCAACCACCCGGAACGCCTGCTGTACCCGCTGCGGCGCACCGGACCGCGCGGCAGCGGCGAGTTCGAGCGCATCTCCTGGGACGAGGCGCTGGACACCATCGCCGAGCGCCTGCGCGCGACCCGCGACGCGCACGGCGCCCCGGCGGCGGCGTTCTTCGCCGGCTACACCAAGGAGGCGCGGCCGCAGCTGCAGCGCCTGGCGCATGCCTTCGGCTCGCCCAACTACCTGACCGAGAGCGGCTGCTGCTTCTCCTCGACCAAGGTGGCGGAGGAGGTGACCTTCGGCACCAAGATCAAGACCTCCTCCACCGTGGCCTCGGATGCGACCCGCTGCCTGCTGGTGTGGTCCACCAACCCGCGCGGGTCCATCCCGCCATTCCATCAGCATGCGCTGGCCGCGGCACGCCCCGGCTGCGCCACCGTGGTGGTGGACCCGCGGGTGACCCCGCTGGCGGAGCAGGCCGAGGTGCACCTGCAGATCCGTCCGGGCACCGACGGGGCGCTGGCGCTGGGCATGCATCACCTGATCTTCGAGAACGGCTGGCAGGACCAGGCCTTCCTCGACGAATGGGGCAACGGGGTGGAGGCCTTTCGCGAATACGTGGCCGGATTCCCGCCGGAGCGGGTGGCGGCGATCTGCGGCATCGAAGAGGCCGATCTGCAGCGCGCCGCCGAGCTCTATGCGACCCGTAGCCCGGCGCAGATCATGCTCTCGCCCACTGCCACCGTGCAGCATTCCAACGGCTTCCAGAATCATCGCGCGGTGACCCTGCTGGCGGCGGTCACGGGCAACATCGACCGCGAGGGCGGCAACCGCTTCTTCAACGACAAGGTCACGCCGAAGCCGATCGACCTGTTCGACCACTGCAAGGAAAACCTGCCGCCGCGCATCGGCGACGAGACCTTCCCGGTGTGGACGGCCCACTGGCCGGCGGCGCAGAGCATGCTGCTGCCGGACGCGATCCTCGACGGCCGGCCGCAGCAGGTTCGCTCGCTGCTGGCGATGGGCATCAACACCGCCATGTGGCCGAACTCGAAGCGCATGGAACAGGCGCTGGGCGCGCTGGATTTCTTCGCCGTGTCGGACTTTTTCCACAACCCGGCCACGCGCATGGCGGACATTGTGCTGCCGGCCGCCACCAGCCTCGAACGCCCGGCGCTGATCGCCTATCCCGGCTGCAACTTCCGTGGCGAGCTGCGTTACCGGCATCAGGCGGTGGCCCCGCGCGGCGAGGCACGCGCCGACGCCGAGGTGTTCCTCGAGCTGGGCGTGCGCCTCGGGATGGCGGAGCAGTTCTGGAACGGCGACCTGGAGGCCAGTTGGGCCGAGGCCGCCGACGGCATCCCCGAGACCATCCGAGAGCAGGTGTACAACGACCCGGACGGCGTGACCGTGTTCGCGAAGGCGCTGGATGATCTGGTCGAGCACGGCTTCGAGGAGGGTGACCGCCAGTACCGGCTGCACGGCTTCCGCACGGTCAGCGGCAAGGTGGAATTCGACGCCGCCGAGCTGCGCGAGGCCGGGCACGACGGCCTGCCGGTCTGGCGCGAGCCGGCCGAGAGCCCGCTGTCCACGCCGGAGCTGGCGCGCGACTATCCGCTGGTGCTGACCAGCGGCGCGCGCCACAAGCACGCCACCCACTCGCAGCACCAGTATCTGGAGCGCATGCGTCGGGCGATGCCGGAGCCGCTGGTGGAGCTGCACCCGCAGGACGCCGCGGCGCGCGGCATCGCCGATGGCGACACCGTGGAGGTGCGCTCGCCGCGCGGGCGGGTCGCCTTCGTGGCGAAGGTCACCGACCGCATCAAGCCCGGTGTGGCGCACTGCCAGCACGGCTGGAACCATGCCAACATCAACGAACTGACCGACGACCGCAACCTCGACCCGATCAGCGGCTTCCCCGCGTTCAAGTCGCTGCTGTGCGAGGTGGAACGCCTGCGCGCCGGGCACGAAGAACGCCTGCCGGAGGCGGGCTGACGTGCCGTTCGTTGGTGTCCTGCCCGAGCGCCGGCACATCTTCCGGCCCGAGCCGCGCCGCGAGGTGGCGGTGTCGGATGCTGCCGCCTGGCGCCTGAACCCCGGGCATCGTCACGTGTACGACAAGCTGCGCCTGGCCCTGGATGCGGGGCTGACCGCCGCGCCCTGCGGGGTCGCGCCCACGGACCTGGGGCTGGACGCGGCGGACACGGTGTTCGTGAAGCCGATCACCAACCTCGCCGGCATGGGGCTGGATGCGCGTGCCCTGCCCGCCGGCGAGGTGCCGGCCGAGCCCGGCAGCTTCTGGTGCCAGCGCCTGGAGGGTGCCCACACCAGCACCGACTGCCTGGTGGAGGACGGCGAGGTGCGCTGGTTCGCCCACACCCGCGGCTCGGACGAAAAGGACGCCGCGCGCCCGATCTACTGGGAGGTCGGTGCCGCCGTGCCCGAGGTGGAGCCGTGGATCGCCGACTGGGTGCGGCGCAACCTGGCCGGCTACAGCGGCATCTGCAACATCGAGCTGATCGGCGGGCGACCGATCGAGGCCCATCTGCGCGGCTCCAACGGCTTCTTCGATTTCTATGGCCCGGCATTCATCCCCGCCTGGGTCGCGCTGGCGGACGGCGAACCGTTCACGCCACCCCCGCCGATCCCCGGCGGCTACATCATCTCGGTCTTCGGCGAGGTCGAACTGACCGACGCCGATTTCCGCGCCGCCGAAGATACCGGCGTCGACCTGAAGCCCGATCCCTCGACCCCGGGCCGATCCGCCATCCTGCGCACCGCCGATCGCGACGCCGGCTTCGCCCTCTACCGCCGCCTCACCGGCCAGCCGGGCCCTGAATAGAAACGCCGGATCGCGCAGAGGGCTGCGCTCCTGCGAGACCTCCCCCGGCCGTAGGAGGCCAGCCCTCTGGCCGATCGGGCCAGCCCCGGCGCCGGATCGCGCAGAGGGCTGCGCTCCTGCGGGGCACACGGGGCAGCGGCGCCGGGGGAAAGCGCGCACAAAAAAGCCGCATCGACGCCTGGCTGGATTACGCAAGAGGGTGTGTTTTCAGAGCAACCGGGCGTTGACGCCGAGAGGCTCGGCGGCGGCTACCAGAACCTTGTCGAGGGAGCAGAGTTCGAGGCCATGGTTGTATGCGATGGCGAGATGCAGTGCATCACCTGCGCGTAGCCCGGAGTCGTGTTGGTCGGCGAAATGTGCTGCGATGGCATAGTCGGCCGCCGCGACGGACAGGCTGCTCAGCGAGGCTTCGCGCAGGCCGGCAAAGGCCGCGAGCACCGTTGCCCGCTCCCCGGTCGTCAGGATCTGCCGGCGAACCTTCATGGACAGGGCCGCCGAGAACTCGGTGACCGTCCAGTCACTGATATGCAGCGTTTCGACCGGCTGCGCCGCGAGCCAGGTCTGCATGTCGCCCGTGCGCGGCTCGCGGGTCAGTGCGGCCACCAGCAGGCTCGTATCCAGATAGCGCATCAATAGCGCGCGTCGTCGCGCAGGGAGCGTACAAGGTCCTGTTCCGAGCAGCTGCTCTGGGCGTCGGTCAACGCGCGCAAGGCATCGGCATCGATCGGTTGCCTGGCCGGAGTTGCACGGCTCAGTCTCACCACCGCCTTGCCCCGCCTGGTGATGATGATGTTTTCGCCCGAGGCCGCGCGCTCGGCCAGCTCGCTGAGGCGAGCCTTGGCGTCGGCGAGGTTGATGGTGGAATCCGACATTTCGTGCTTCCTGACTATCTTGATGGTCACATTATAGGACAGCCGTCAGCATGCAGGAGCCTGCTTGCAGGCGAACGAGTTCCCGGTCCGGAATCTTTCGCCGTAGCCGGATCGCGCAGAGGGCTGCGCTCCTGATATGGATTGACCTGTCAACGGTTGGCTGTAGTGTTCGATCGAGACCTCCTGTTTTCCATGCCTTCGAGGCAGGGCACGAG
>NZ_KB906204.1:0-3907 GCF_000381205.1 Thioalkalivibrio sp. ALE11
ACGTTTACGAAATAAATCGGGGCGTTCCTGTTGCCAGGCCTTGAGTGTCTCAACCGGCGTTCGGTGCCCCAGCGCCTTCTGCCCGATCTGATGGTCGTACAGGCACTGGTAATCCCGGAGGGTGTCGTTCAGATGCGCTTCCGAGTCGAAGCGCCGGGTGCGCAGCAGGCCGGCGATGCGTCCGTTGACGCGTTCGACCATTCAGGCACCCACGGCCCGGATTTTGCAGATCTCGCGTGCCGAGATCGATGACGAGACGGCGGCTGCAATGAGCTGCAAGGGCATCTCCTGCCTGTCGATGGAGTCGCCGGCCGATCAGGCCCCGGGATTCTGGGAGGTGGATCCGGAAGCCGAGATCACGTTGATGCCGCCCTACGACCCGATGGGGCCGGATGGCACGCACAGCCCGGCCATCGTACTTGACTAGTTGCAGGTTCAGCACGGTTTTCTCGGAGAGCAGCAGACCGGTGGTGTGAGGTGGTCCTGTCCGGAACCGCGTGAAGCGGTCACCCTTGGTGCGAGACAGTACTGACCCTGGTTTCTTGTCCGACTCAGCTTTTGCGGCTGCCGTAGGTGACGACGGACTCGATGCGTTCGGCGCGTTCGGGGTCGAGGACATCGGTCCGGGCGAGGGTGGTGGCGTCGGCGTTGATGACGTCGCGCACGCTGCCAACGTGGCGCAGCAGGTCGCGGGCTTCGTCCGCGGCGACGCCGGGCAGGCCGCTGAGGATGAATTCGGCGACCTTGCGCCGATTGTCCGACTCGGCCTCACGGTCGACGGGATCCGGCTCGATCTGGGCATTCAGGCCGGTCAGATAGATGAGCATGCCGCTGTTGTCGGCATCGGGGCTGGGCAGCACGCTGATGCCGAGGGCGATGGTCAGGTGGGCCAGGGCGCGGTGGATGTCCAGCGCCTGCTGGTAGAAGCGGGGCTCGTACAGGTCCCCTTCGACGATGTAGATCACCTGCCGGTAGTTGGCCTTCAGTTTCGCGGCGTTCTCCCAGAGGCTCTTGTCGACCACGCTCAGGACCATGTCGGCCGCGGATTTGCGTTCGATCACGACTCCGTTGGGCAAGACGTAATCGCCCACGTCCAGATCGGTGAATTCCAGTTCCACGCCCTCCAGCTCTTCGATGCGCTGGATGATCTTGCCCTTTTCGCGTTTGTCGACGCGGATTGGCAGATGAAGGTTTTCCATTGGGGACTCCGATTGTGTGACCCGCACGCAGTCTAGGCGGAGCGGAGGGGGTAACTCGCAATCCCTCATGCAGTCTCGGATACCGCCCGGGTCCTTGTATTCAGGAAATCAGTCGGCCCCGGCGGCACGGAGCTGCTGGTAGACCTCGTCCGATTCGCTGATGTGGAAGTTGTCGTCCAGAAAGTCGTAGGCAGTCTGCCCTTCCTTGTTGGTCAGGCCGGGGTCGGCGCCGAGCGCCAGCAGGGCCTCGACCATGGACGGAATGTTGTGGGCCGCGGCGTCCATGAGGGGAGTGGAGCCGTTTTTGTCCCGCGTATTGATGTCTGCGCCGTGCTCGACCAGGGTCTCGACCATGGCCGGGTCGTCGCGCAGCGCGGCCTGCACCAGGGACGTCCAGCCGTGTACGTTGCGCACCTCGATGTCCGCGCCGTGGTCGATGAGAATGGTGGCCACTGCCGGCTCGTGTTGTGCGGCGGCGACCATCAGGGCAGTCCAGCCTTCTTCGTCCCGCGCATCGACTTCGGCGCCGTGTTCGATCAGGGTCTCGATCATGGCCGGTTCGTTGTTCCCGGCGGCGACCATGAGGGCGGTGCTCGCAAAATCGTCCTGCGCGTTGACGTCGGCACCCAGTTCGATGAGGGTCTCGGCCATCGCCGGTGTCTGGTGCTTCGCGGCGTCCATGAGCACCGTCCAGCCAAAGTCGTCCCGCCCTTCGACGTCGGCGCCCTGGTCGATCAGAAACTCGGCCATGGCCGGTTCGTTGTCTGCGAGTGCGAACATCAGGGGCGTGACGCCGTTATCGTCCCTTGCATTGACGTCGGCACCCGCCTCGAGCGCAGCCGTGGCCTCTTCGGGAGTGCCTTGCGTCGCGGCCTCGAAAAGCCGGTCCGTTGGGTCGGCAGCAAAGGCGGTTTGCAGGGACAGGGCCAGGAGGGCGCCCAGGGTGATGGTCGGCAGCAGGGGGCGTTGGGTACGGGACATCCTTCTCTCCTTTGAATGACGCGGTTCCGGGACACCCGGGCAACTGTCGCGCCCCCCGGGTTTGGCGGAAATACGGTGAGATCGATCATGCCACATCCGGCGGCGCATCGCCGCTGAGCGCATCCCGCAGGGCTTGGCACTTCCACACCTGGTTGCTCGAAAGGCTGAACGCCCTGACCCGTGGACGTGATGCAGAAGCATTTCTGGCGCACTACCGCAACAAATACCACGGAGGACCGGACCAGCCGCCGATCCGGATGGCCGTGGGAGACGATGGCTCGCTGGTTCTCGACCAGACCCGAGCGCTGCAGAATGTGATTGACGGTTACACCTGCGTCCGAGAAGGCGACGTCGCGGTGGCGAAGATTACTCCGTGCTTCGAGAACGGCAAAGCCGCCATCATGCGCGGTCTCACCAATGGGGTCGGGCTTGGCACGACAGAACTGACCGTGCTTCGGCTACGAGGCCCGGTTACCACGAGCACCTAGCGATGATCGAGGAGCAGCGGCGGCTGATCGAGTCGAAGCAGTCCCCCTGTCTTTCAACCTGCAGCGACCTTACGAGTTTTCCTCGTCGTCCAGCGATGCGCCGGCCTGTTCGAGGAAGCGGCGTACTTGCTCTTGCCGGCGGAAGGCGCCCTGGCCCGATCTGCGCGTTCGCGTGAGGGGGATGGATTCCCCGGATTTCAGATAGATGACTGGCCTGTGGGCGGGTTTGCTATGGCCGGAACGCTGTGACCTCGACCAGGTCGTCTCTACGGCCACCCGGCTGATGTCCTGCAAGGGGATGTCGCGGATCTTGCCGGGGCTCCCCGGCTGCCACCAGCGCCGTTCGGCGACCTGTAGCTGGTTAACTCCGGGCGGCAGCCACAGGGCCACTACATTGCGCTGGAACAGCAGCAGGTAGAGACCCAGCACGCTCATCGCCAGGGGCATCCACAGGCCGAACGTGACCTGGTGGCTCATGTGGAAGTCTCCGCCCTGACGGACATCGTCGAGGCCGGTGTTGACCTCGTCCACGATGGATTGAACGCCGGATCGGCCGCTCCGGCTGTAGCCCAGGATATCCACCGAGCCGTCGTCCAGCTGCAGGTTGGCGGAGTAGGTGCGGTCGCCGTCGCTGTTCCGACTCTCGCCCAGTGTGGCCTGCTGGATCTCGTCCAGGGGGTAGCGGCCCTCGGTGGATTCATGGATGCCGAACGGGGCCGATCGGGTGAGTTCGCAGTAGCGCTCCTCCGCCCCGCAGGCGAGATGCGTGCTGCGGCCGAACGTGGTCAGGAAGATCACGCTCATCACGAGCACGAAGAGCCCCATGAGCGGAGTGCTCCAATTCTTGAATACCAGTTGGTTATCCACGGTTTCGCTTCTCCTTGTGGCTGGCCTGAGCATGTGCGTCGGGGCGTGGCGTGAACCGCACCATCGACCGAACAATGAAACCGGATGTCAGCCCGGCCGAGACACCTCCGTTTGGAGGGGGCGACATTGCCTGACGGCCTTTGATGATCTCACTCGAAATCCGGAACCCTCGGGGTTTCGTTCAAGCGCTCGGTCGGATTCGCCTCCGGTAGCAACACAGTCGTGCGTCATCTTCCGCGGCGGCCGACGGTGCTTGAGATTCGGAGGAGGCTGCGGTGAGTTACTGTCGAAAGTGGTGTACGGGGGGATTGAGGAAGGCGGCGTATCCGGCTGGAATGGAAGTGCGACCAACCAGCCAGCCAGAGGAGATAC
>NZ_KB906205.1:0-3630 GCF_000381205.1 Thioalkalivibrio sp. ALE11
GTCGCCGGCGCAGGTCCGTGCCGACTACCTTGAAACTATGCCGGTGGCGGCATGATCATGCTTACGGAGTGTCCAGGCATCCGGGTGCGGTACACGCCCGGCGATAACTTAACCTGCGGAAAGACTTCCAGAAGGAGCGCGACAGCATGGCGGCGGGAAAGAGAATCGGGAAGACGAAGAAGGTCGGGAAGAACAGAAAGAGCCGGAAAGGCCAGTCGGAATCGGAAAAACTGTTGAAGAAAGCCTCCGCTGCCTTCGATGAAGGGGACTACGATGAGGTCGAAGCCTTCTGCGGGGAACTGCTCAAGCGGGACCCGAACAGCGCCGATGCGTTGCGGATGCTGATCCGGAGCACGTTTGAACAGACACGCTACAACACCGCCACGCTGTATGCCTCCAAGCTTGTACAGATGTGTCCCGAGGACCCCGCGAGTTACAACCGGCTCGCCAGCGTGCTTCTCATAAGGGGGCGTTATGAAGCGGCGGGAGCCGCATTGCGCGAGGCCCTGAGGCTCGATCCAGACCAGCTGGCGCTGTACAACTATGCCCGCGTTTTGCAGGCATATGGCCGCTGGGACGAGGCGGCAGAGATCCTCGAGTCACTGGTCGGCGTGGCTCCCTACAGGCCGAACATCTGGTTTTCCTATGCCCATTCCCGGCATTTTCCCGCCGATTCTTCCCCGCGCCGGGACCTCGAAAAGGTGATTCGCAAGGGAAAGTTCAGCCTCCACGATCAGGGGCATCTACACTTCTCTCTGGCAAAGCTTCACAAGGATGCAGGGGATGTGGAACAGGCGTTCGCGGCCTTCGAAAAGGGCAACGACCTGCGGGCCAGGTCGATCCAGAAGCAGGTCGACGGCATTCGGGAGGGTCGGATTCTCCAGACGGTCGGGACCCGGGAAGCGGTCTTCACGGAAGAATGGAAACGCGGCCTCGATGGCCCGGAAGTATCCCCGCGGCCGTTGAGCGTGATCCTGGGCGCGCCCCGTTCCGGCAAATCGCTGCTGGAGGGGGCGCTGTCCGCGCATTCGCGGACCCGCCACTATGGCGAACTCGGAGGGGTGCAGGAACTCCTCGCGGAGTTGCCCAGAGAGGTACGCAACAGATACCCCCTGTTCATTCGGGAACTCGGCAGCGAGGCCCTGGGAAGGCTCCGCGCCCGCATGGATTCGATCTGGGGCGAGGCCGTGGACGACCAGGTGGGTGCCTACGTGCTGACCAACCCGAGCAACGTCTGGCACGTGGGCACCCTGATGGCGTTGAACCCCGATACGCGCGTCGTTTTCTGTGAGCGGGACCCGGTGGACAACGCGATGGCCATCTACATGCGTTGGTTCGCGCGAGCCATGCCGTATGCCTGGGCCATCGATACAATCGCGGAATACATTCTGGCTTACCGTCGGCTTGTAGATCACTGGGAGGCACTTTTCCCGGACCGTGTGGAACGCGTGCGCTACGAAGACTATCTGCAGGCACCGGATACCCATGCTTCCAGAATTCTGCGCTTCCATGGGTTTGACTGGGAGTCGGAATGCGCGGATTCCGCCGGCGAATCGGTGGATCCGGCGCGCGTGGGCATGGCAGGAAGCTCGGAGCGCCGCAGCCGCGTGAACCCGGAGTTCGCACGTATTGGAGACGAATTTGCGGCCTACCGGCCTGCCTTCGAGCGCGCGGTTGAAGAAGCACGCGAACGCGTGTCCGAGTACGAGTTCCCACGAACCACAAACGTTCGTGTGACCGTTGGTGGGGCGAGCCCCCGCGGGGAACAGTGACGGGCGCAAGACCTGAGTATCGAGCGGACATCCGGCGGTGTCGAGCCCGCGAACCGAAGGAAAACGGCTCCATGCCCTAAAGACCCCGGGGTGACGGTCGTTAAGGGAATCGAAGGCGGCATGAGGCCGCCCAGGGATTGCCTCAGCCGGCCCGGCCGGCACTCAAGTTCCGGAGGAAGCAAACATGTCTCAGGTCATCAACACCAACGTTCTTTCGCTGAATGCCCAGCGCAATCTGAACCAGACCCAGGGTGATCTCGCCCAGTCGCTGGAGCGCCTGTCGTCCGGCCTGCGCATCAACAGCGCCAAGGACGACGCGGCCGGTCTCGCGATCTCGGAGCGGTTCACCACGCAGATCAACGGCCTCAATCAGGCGGTGCGCAACTCGAATGACGGCATCTCGTTCGCACAGACGGCCGAGGGTGCGCTGGACACCATTGGTGATGCACTGCAGCGGGCGCGGCAGCTGGCCGTGCAGTCGGCGAACGACACCAACTCGGCGTCGGACCGTCAGGCGATCAACGACGAGGTCCAGCAGCTGATGGAGGAAGTGAGCCGAGTGGCCAACTCCGCGGAGTTCAACGGTGGTCGGATCCTGGATGGCACGGTGGAGGACCTGTTCTTCCAGGTGGGCGCGAACCAGGGTCAGACTATTGCCGTGGACGGGGTGGATGCCCGGACCTCCGAGCTGGGAGCAACCGAGGTGGTTGGTTCCGGTGGCCTTACGCAGGAACAGATCGCCCAGATCGATGAGGTGGATGGATTCAGCGGGCCATTCGAAGACATTACCATCAGCAGTGACGATTTCGACGACATTCAGGTCCAGCTATCGGGTGATGATACTCCGGGCGGGGAGGTCGAGCCTGCCGCAACTCTTGAGGATGCGGTCCGCATGATCAATGCAGCCATCACGGAAGCCGCGTCCGCCGGAGACGAAAATGCCAAAGACGTCGCGGATGCCGATCTGGAAGCCGCGCTGAGGGTCAAGAACGACGGTACCACCACGATCGCGATCACCTCGCGTCTGGGCACCGAGAATCTGGATGTGACGGATGGCAATGTGGACGTTGACGGAGCTCCGGTAGCACTTTTCGATGATGATGGTGGCGCAGACGTCACCCTGAACGATGTCGACGTGGTGACTCGTGAGACGGCGACCCAGTCCATCGGTGCTTTCGACGGCGCCTTGACCAAGGTCAACTCGCTGCGTGCGGAGCTGGGTGCGGTGCAGACACGTTTCGAGAGCACGATCGCGAACCTGGAGATCGGTTCGGAGAACCTGTCGGATGCGCGTTCGCGGATCCGGGACGCGGACTTCGCGGCAGAGACCGCCGAACTGTCCCGGGCGCAGGTGCTGCAGCAGGCCGGGACCACGGTGCTTTCGCAGGCGAATGCGGTGCCGCAGAACGTGCTGGGTCTGCTGCAGTAAGGCTTCGGTTTCCTCCGGGCCCGTGCTGCGGGCCATCCCAGGGCCCGCCCCGAGTGATCGGGGCGGGCCTTTTTGCGTTTTTTGGGGGGGGCTTACGTCGAGGCCGGTGGTTCGCGCGAGAGCGCGGCCCCACAGGGTATGGCTTGGTCCGGGCGTGGCGGTTTTTGCCGCGGTGGCAATGGGGCGGAAATTTTTTGCCGTTGGGGGTTAAAGGTTGCCGGAGGGTGGTCGTTAAGGGGTGTGAGAGGCAATCCCGAACCCATCGTTGCCGCCGGAACGGCAATGACAGGCCGGCAAGCAAAGCGAGCGAAACAAGGAGGGCGTCATGTCCCAGGTCATCAACACCAACGTGCTGTCGCTGAACGCGCAGCGCAATCTCAACGAATCGCAGGGGGCGCTGTCGCAGTCGCTGGAGCGTCTGTCGTCGGG
>NZ_KB906206.1:0-3632 GCF_000381205.1 Thioalkalivibrio sp. ALE11
AGGCCCTCCTGCCGCACCGCCTCACCCCGGACGATCTCAAAATCCCGACTCCGAACCTGTAAGCCGCAGTCCCGGGGTTGCCCGGACGCTTACCCGTGTACGACACCGAACGGGTGGGACGCCTATTGATGCCCGATATCCGGCAACGCCAGGACTGGGGGCTGTGGCTCCGGGTTTTGCGTGGGGGAGGCCGCGGCGTGGGGGTGCAGGAACCGTTGGCGGCGTTGCGGCTGCATCCGGGTTCGATGACGCAGAACAAGCTGCGAGCGACCCGGTATAGCTGGCGGCTGCTGCGGACCGAGGCGGGGCTGGGCCGCGTAAGAGCATCGCTGGGCCTTGTGGCCCATCTCATCAAGGGTTTGTGCAAGAAGTGGGGAACGGCGCGTGAGTGACGATGTGCGGAGTGAGCTTTACGACCGGGCCTGCGGGCAATGTCGGCCGTGCCCCAGGGGTGCGCAGTCATTGGGACTGCTATCGTCGTAGTGTGTGCTGCATTTGACAACCAGCCCGTCGATCGAGTAAAAGCCGTAAAGACAATAATGGATACCAATTGTAGGGGGCATCCGGGGGCGACGTACGCCGGGGAAAATGGCAGGGCTCCGGGGAGAGTAGTCGCCCCAGTGTCAAGCCATGGTCGCCTCCCGTCCCGCCGAAAGCGACGAGGTAGTGCCGATCGTTTTGAGGCGACGGAGCCGAGCGGTCCCCTGCGGTCCGTTATTGTCGAACAGACAACTCACGGGGCTTGTCTTCTGGTGGCGAACCACGGTTCTAACGCAGATCGCACCCTGGCCGTGTCTGGTCCGATAGCGGATATTTCATTTGTAACCAGGGGAAAGTTATGCGTTCGTCATTCACTCCGCCCGCATCAAATGCGCCCGGGCAATACCGAAATCCGATCACCTTTATGACCCTGGGCATGCGCCTGCGGATGTTTCAGGCATTCAGGGAACATGGCGGGCGGATTTCTGTAACGGGACCCGGGGCAGGACGAGGGGGCATCTTTTCGGCGGCGGTGCTGCTGGCCGGGTTGTGCACGATGGCTGTACCGGCGCAAGCCGATACCCCACCGGACGGACTGGGTGATTTCCGTGTTCAAAACTACGCGACCGGTACGGGTAACGACAACTTCTGGTGGCGCGGTTATGTCTTCAAGCCAAGCCGCGAAGTCGATGTAGTGGGCATGTGGGGGGGATCCGGGCCCAACTGCAATGCATTCTCCGGGGCTATTCTCGAGGCCGATCTCATCACTGACCCGGAGGACAGCAACAGTCCGGCATATGAGATCGGCGACCTGCTTGCGAACGTCAACTGGACGCTATTTGAAGCCGATACGCCCGAGTATCTGGATTTCGACGCCCCCATCACCCTGCAACCCGACCAGTATTACTTTATCGGTCAGGGCCAGGATGAGGGTAACAGTGGGAGCGGTTGCCACTTCAACACCGACTTCCTGGATTTCGAGAATCTGGAAATCGGCAGTGCCATCATCGATGAATGGTTTCCTAGAGGCCAGCTCCAGTATTATCACGACGGCACGCAAGGCGATGGGTCCCAACTGGAGAACACCACTCACGGCACATCTGGCGGGAGCGCCGACACGGACCCTGTCAGAATCTTGGTCGGTTTGCGTTACGAGACCGACGTCGTGCCGGCAGAATTCGATCCGGATGTTGGTACCGGCGATGCGTTTTCCATCGATCCAACGACTTCGATCGTTGAAGGGCAACTGACGTCCACCGGTGCCGCAGGCCCCGAAGACGTCACAACACTGTACTTCGAAATCGGGCAGCAACCGGACCTCTCCGATGGGGAGTTGGTGCCCTCCACTCCGGCCAACGTCACCGGGGAACTGGAGAACCTGTCCTTCGCGGGTGAACAGACCGATTTGGACGCCGGTGAGACCTACTATTACCGGGCCATCGCCGTGAATGAGGGCGGTCGTTCGGAAGGCAGCATTCAAAGCTTCGAACAGGCATCTGACAATTTCCTGAATGCAGTCACCGGGACGACAGATGACGAAGGTGTGGTTGTCCCTGCCATTCGGGGCGTCGAGGAGGGCGACACTGGCGTTTTCACCGTCGTGCCCGAGCCAGGATTCTTTCGTCAGCTTGCTGTCGGCGGTGACTGCCCGGAAGGCACATGGGAGGACAATACTTACACGACGGGCGAGATCACCGAGGCCTGCACTGCGGAATTCAATATCGCGGATACGGAGGATGTGGCCGCAGACCCGCAGTACACTATCAGCGGCAACGTGTCTGGGCTCAGTGGTACCGGCCTCGAGCTGCAGCGAACTGAAGCTGGGGATGACCTTCTGGAGATCAATGAAGACGGGCCCTTCGAGTTTATTTCGCCGGACCTGTTCAACTACGACATAACCGTGGCGCAGCAGCCCACTGAGCCGCAGCAGCGTTGCGATGTTAGTAACGGTGCCGGCTTTATCAATGGCAGCGATGCCAGTGGCGTAGAGGTGGAGTGCGGGGTTGCTTACACCGTTGGAGGTTCGGTAGCGGGTCTCGATGCTGGGGAATCCGTAACATTGACGCTTGATGGTGAGGAGCTTACCGTCAGCAGTGATGGTGAGTTTGGTTTCTCCAGCCTTTTCCTTTCGGGGGAGAGCTACTCGGCCACGGTGGCGAACCAACCCAGTGCTGCAGACCGGAACTGCTCGATCAGCGATGGCAGTGGTACGATTGGCTCTGAGGATGTGACCAGCCTTTCCGTTAGTTGTGCCACGTTTGTTGAAGGTGCCTGCGGAAGTGCTGATGGCCAGGAATCGCTGTTTGCGCCGTCAACGAATCTGTGTGCCTCTGGAGACGTCAGCTCGGTGCTCAGTGAGAGTGGTGGTCATAGCTGGATCTGCGAGGGTTCTGGCGGAGGCGAAACGGCATCCTGCTCTGCCCCAGGGGCGGCGGCGGAGATGCCGGAAGACCCCAACGGCAATGGCGTCCCGGAGGAGGGCAGTGGTGTGACGATGAATATCGCCGAGGGCCAATGTGACGTGAATGAAGCACGCCCGGTAGCCGCACCCGACGGTGGCCCGGAAGGTTACAGCATGCCCTTCGGTATGGTCGACTTCAGCATGGTTAACTGTGAAAGTGACCGCGTGACGCTTGAGGTGACCTTCTCCGGGAGTGTTGAAGATATGGTGTACTGGAAGTATCTGGATGGTGAGTGGCTGGTGATGGACGACGCCCTCCTGTCCGGAAACACCGCAACATTCACGATCGTGGATGGTGGTCCTTTCGACGCGGATCCGACGGAGGGCGCAATTGCTGACCCGAGTGGCCCCGGTTTGCGTGAGATGGGCCCCGAGGCGGAGCCGAGGAGCATTCCGACTCTTTCAAGCTGGGGCGTGCTTATCATGAGTGGTCTGCTGACTTTGATCGGTTTGCTGCTGATGCGTCGGCGCATTAACGGGATGGGTGCATAACTCTACAGACGTAAATGAACGAGGAAGCCCGCCGGAGTTGTGCTACTTCGGTGGGCTTGTTTCATGTTGAGAGGTGTGGGTTTGTGTGGAATTAGTTTTGCGAATAGGTGTCAGGTCTCGCCTGATTGCATACCGCGAGAGAAGGCACCCCTGTTTCATGCCCGGGAGTGGATGAGTATTGTGCCCGATGAGCGAACGG
>NZ_KB906207.1:0-2299 GCF_000381205.1 Thioalkalivibrio sp. ALE11
GATATTGGCTCTGTGTTGAAGGTGGTTGTCCCAACCCCGAGAACATAACCCACGCTCTCGAGGTCGGGCAGGTCAATCCATCATGTCTACGGTGCTCCTACCCGCCTGTGGGAGCGTGCTTGCACGCGAACAGGCCGGTTCGCGGCCGAGGCCGCTCCTACGCGGCCGCCCAGCCGCGGGCGCGCATGTCGGCCAGGATGTTTTCCACCACGGCACTCAGGGTCGGCACAAACTCGTGGCCCGCCTGGAGCGCATCCGCCAGGGTGGTGGCGGCCTCGATGTATTCGTGCACCATTTGATTGCGTAGCTTGCGCATCGCGAGCCACTCATCGCTGGAAGGGATCAACCCGAGTTTTTCCGCCCGGTCGAGGTTGTCGATCGCCGCGCCGAGGCGTTCGCCGAGCGCCTCGAGGTACAGGGGCAGCAGCTTGTCGCCCAGCGTATCCTGCAGGCGCCCGAAGCGGCTCACGAAGGCTTCGACACGTTCGGCTTCGTCGACGTTGTCGGCCAGTACACCCGCGCGGGCCGGAGTGAAAGGCTCGCTGAAGACGCGTTGATCGGTCGTCTCCAGATGCTGGCGTTCGCGCTGAACCACGCGACCGAGAAACCGGAGACGCTCGAGCTGTTCGGGGTCGATGTTCACAGGAGCTGTCCCTGCTGTTCGGCCATGCGGTGAACGGCGCTGCGGGGCAGATTCGGGGCGGACAGGACGACATCGACCGAGCGCCCGTCCAGCCGGCGGCTGAGCCGGGCCGAGAGACGCGCGGAAAGCACCGCGGGACGCTCGACCGGCTGTTCGAGCTCGACGAGCACGTCCACGTCCCCGCCACGTCGGGTATCGTCCAGCCGCGATCCAAACAGGCGAACGCGCGCGTCGGGCCCGCATTCGTGGCGCACGACGTCGCGGATCGCTCGTATATGTTGCGGACTCAGGCGCATGAGGCCGATTGTAGCAGGGGCTTCGCGGCCGAGGCCGCTCCTACGCGGCTCCCCACCCGCCCGTGGGAGCGTGCTTGCACGCGAACGGCGGCGGGTCAGACCTGGTAGTAGTCGCGGTACCAGGCGACGAAGCTGGCGACGCCTTCTTCCACGCTGGTGGTGGGTTCGTAGCCGGTGTCGGCGCGCAGGTCTTCGACGTCGGCGTAGGTGTCGGGGACGTCGCCGGGCTGCAGGGGCAGGAGGTTCTTTTCGGCCTTCTTGCCGAGGTTCTCTTCCAGCACTTCGATGTAGTGCATCAGCTCCACCGGGCGGTGTGCGCCGATATTGTACAGCCGGTAGGGGGCGGCGCTGGTGGCGGAGTCGGGCTGCGCCCCGCTCCACTCGGGGTTGGGCTGGGCCGGGCGGTCCAGGGTGCGGATCACGCCTTTGACGATGTCGTCGATATAGGTGAAATCGCGCCGGTGGTTGCCGTAGTTGAAGACGTCGATCGGCTCGCCGGCGAGGATCTTCTGCGTGAACATGAACAGCGCCATGTCCGGCCGGCCCCAGGGGCCGTACACGGTGAAGAAGCGCAGGCCGGTGGTGGGCAGCTGGTACAGGTGGCTGTAGGTGTGCGCCATCAGCTCGTTGGCCTTCTTGCTCGCGGCGTAGAGGCTGAGCGGGTGGTCCACGTTGTGATGCACGGAGAACGGCATCTCCTCGTTGGCGCCGTAGACCGAACTGGAGCTGGCGTAGACCAGGTGCTCCACGCCGTTGTGGCGGCAGCCCTCCAGGATGTTGCCGAAGCCGACGAGGTTGGTGTCGATGTAGGCAGCCGGGTTCTCCAGCGAGTAGCGCACGCCGGCCTGGGCGGCCAGGTTGACCACGCGCTGCGGCTGGTGCTCGCGGAACACCCGCTGCATCGCCTCGCGGTCGGCGATGTCCACGCGCTCCTCGGTGAAGCGCTCGTGGTCCTGGATGCGGGCCAGGCGCGCCTTCTTGAGCGAGACGTCGTAGTAGTCGTTCAGGTTGTCGACACCGACGACCTCGTCGCCGCGCTCCAGCAGGCGCAGGGCCAGGGCATTGCCGATGAACCCGGCCGTGCCGGTGATGAGGATCTTCATGAACGTTTCCCTGTTATCTCACCGGCGCCACCTGTTGGGCCGGTCGGAATCAGGATTGCATCATGGGTCTGGCGCCACCACAAGCGCCCCACCCCGCACAAGCGTGCTTGCACGCGAACGCCCCGAGCCCGGGGCGAATGCCCGTCCGTTCGCGGCCGAGGCCGCTCCTGATATGGATTGACCTGTCAACGGTTGGCTGTAGTGTTCGATCGAGACCTCCAGTTTTCCATGCCTTCGAGGCAGGGCACGAGAAGCGG
>NZ_KB906208.1:0-2194 GCF_000381205.1 Thioalkalivibrio sp. ALE11
CTCTGTGTTGAAGGTGGTTGTCCCAACCCCGAGAACATAACCCACGCTCTCGAGGTCGGGCAGGTCAATCCATCATGTCTACGGGGGGCAGGGTTCGGCCTGTAGGAGGCCAGCCTCTGGCCGATCGGGGGCTACCAGTAGCTCTCGGTGGTGAGATGCCCCGGTTTGCGCCGGCGGTTCTTCTCCAAACCCCGTTCGCGCAGCAGGGCCTGGGTATCGGAAACCATGTCGGGATTGCCGCAGAGCATCACCTGGGAGTGCTCCGGCGAAAAATCGATTCCCGCCTGCGCCTCCAGCTCGCCCTCCGACAGCGCCGTGGTGATGCGCCCCTGGATGGCACCGGGGTGTGCCTCACGGCTGACGAAGGGGATGTACTGGAACCGCTGCGCATCGCGCTCCGAAAAGCCCGCAATGGTGTCCTGGTAGGTAAGCTCCTCGGCGTGGCGCACCGCATGCACCAGACGGATGTTCTCGAAGCGCTCCCAGGGCTCGTCGGTCTTCAGGATGGACAGGAACGGGCCGATCCCGGTCCCGGTCGACAGCAGCCACAGATCGCGCCCGTCGGGGATCTCGTTCAGGGTGAAAAACCCCGTGGCGCGCGGCATCAGCTCCACAGTGTCGCCGGGTTCGAGCTGTACCAGACGGTTGGACAGCGGCCCGCCCGGCACGGTGATCAGGTAGAAATCCAGCGGAGTCTCGCCCGGGGCGTTCACGTACGAGTACGGCCGCCCCACCAGTTCGCCGTCGATCTCCATGCGCAGGCGGTTGAACTGCCCGGCCACGAACGGTTCCACGTCCGCATCGATGCGTAGCGAGAACAGGCGGTCGGTCCACTGCTTGCGTTCCTGCACGGTGCCGGTCACCCAGCCCATATTCCTGACTCCTGTGGTTGGTTAAAGGCAAGCATGCGGGCGGCGCCCGGGCATTTCAAGCATCCCCGGGGCGGCCCCTATAATATCGTCCATCACTGAAAACCACAGACAGGAGCACAACCGATGGCACGCACCCCCTCGCAGATGATCGAGCTAGGCACCGAAGCCCCCAACTTCCAGCTGCCCGATGTCGTCTCCGGCGAGACCATCAGCCTGGACAGCTTCCCCGACGCCAAGGGCTACATGATCGCGTTCATCTGCAACCACTGCCCCTTCGTGCAGCTCATCCGCCACGAGTTCGCGCGCTACGGGCGTGAATACACCGAAAAGGGCATCGCAGTGATCGCCATCAACTCCAACGACATCGAGGCCGTCCCCGAAGACGCCCCCGACGCGATGCGCGACGACGCCCGCCGTTTCGGCTACAAGTTCCCCTACTGCCTCGACGAAGACCAGTCCGTGGCCAGGGCCTACCAGGCCGCCTGCACCCCGGATCTGTACCTGTTCGACGCCGACCGCAAGCTCTACTACCGCGGCCAGTTCGACAGCACCCGCCCCGGCAGCGACCGCCCCGTGACCGGCGAAGACCTGCGCAACGCCACCGAGGCCCTGCTCGCCGGCCAGCCCGCGCCCGAGCCCCAGCACCCCAGCCTCGGCTGCAACATCAAGTGGAAGCCCGGCAACGAACCCGCCTATTTCGCCTGAAACCCGTCGACGAACGCCGCGATCGGCGAGAGGGCTCGCCTCCTACGCGCCGGGGGCGCGCCCCCTGTGGGGTGCTCAGCCCCCTGCGCGATCCGGCCGCGGGGGTGCTCCAATCGGCCGTGACAAGCCCTCCCCCACCAACAGGGGCTCCATCATGACAATGCGTTCACCTCGGTCGCGGACTGCGCGCGACCGGCCTCGTTAGTCGGGATTGGGGGGGGAGGCCGTGGTACGCTGGAGTTATGGTCAAGTCTGGTGTATGAGCAGTTGCTGGTTCAGGCGGCGCTCCGGTCGGTGATGGATGATGCCTCGTCGTGGGTCGGTTCGGTCTGTTCGACGCCGTCGATGAACGTCACCCCGCGCTCGAGCTTGTCCAGCCATTCGTAACCCCGGAGTCGGCGCCAGCGCTTCTGCGCGCTCTGACCGAGCTTGAACGTCAGGCTCAGGACGGTATTGCGGGTCACGCAGCCCCGGGTCTTGTGGGTGCGCAGCCGCACGGTGGCGAAGGTCGATTCGATCGGATTGGTGGTCCGGATCGACTGCCAGTGCGCGGCCGGGAAGTCGTAGAACGCCAGCAGGTCTTCCCGGTCCTTGCGCAGCGTCTCGGCGGCTTTCGG
>NZ_KB906209.1:0-2169 GCF_000381205.1 Thioalkalivibrio sp. ALE11
GCTCGGCTACCGGGCCCCGATCGAAGTGCTGGAGCAATCTTTACAGCGGCGACGCGCCGCATGACGTGGCGTTGCACTTGTTGGTTGAATTCAGGGATCGAAATTCCAGTGACATCTAGCGCAATGGCCATGCAATGACAAGAATCACCGAAACACACTTGACCAATGCCGTTCGTCTGGTCCTGGAGACGGACATCAAGGGCCAAGAGGAAATTTGCGACGAGATATTCCGGGAGCAACCCAACCTGCTTGCATCTGTGTTGGTGCTGACGAAGATGCGCGTTGCACCGGAGTACATTCAGCCCGTACTTCAGGCGCTTATGGTGGCGCACGTCGCGCTCAAGGCGTCCGGCGAAAGAATCAAAACAATAACGGAAGACGAGCAAGAGCGCGAACTGCACCGGCTCGTTGCCTCCATCAAATTCTCAGAAGACATGGCGCCTGAATTGGTGGAGGAATCTATTACGCAATATGTTGGTTTCCAGAACGAACCGTGGTTTCTTGCCTACGTCGTTTTTCTGCTGCACGATAATGGCCTACTTTCGGCCAGTGACGAGAATACCAAGCATGTGCTCCTGTCCGCACTGAATTTGGTCGGGTGCATAGCGAATGCACAGGATATAGCATGACGAGTCAGGGCTGGCATCGGTGGTCACACGCGGCGCACTCATCAGGTGTCGTCATCCCCCCACGGGGGGTTAAGGCCTGCCCCTTCGGTCGCAGATTGCGTCCGACCCTTATCGAGGTCGGTGCGATGGAAGTGACTCGTTCCGTGCTAAGGGCAGATTCCGATGACAGTTGTCCGTCGATGGAGTCCGAACAACGAATCGGTGTGACGACCCTTAGATGAATGACTCATGATGATGCTGATCGCTGAGACGCCGCGGCCGTTGATTAGGGCGTTGTCCCTTGAAGACGTCCCGGCGCTGGGTGAAATCCTCGGCGATCCCGAGGTTATGGCGCACTCGGTCGGTGTGGTAAAGTGGACCCTGTAGTCAAGACAAAATCCACCCGAGTTTAATCTCTACATTCCACGTTACATGCAGCTGCACGGCGCTGCCCCGGTTCTGCTTTGCTGTCTGCTCCGGAGTCCTTCTTGTTGAATTTGTCCACAATCCTGGCTCCGCCTCCCTGCCCTGACTGGTATACCTGATCGGGGGCCTGGTAGGCTAGGGATTGATGGCAACGTTCGCGATTGTAGAAGGCGAATTATTCTGTGAGTCCAACGGACAGATCAACCATGCTGGCATAGCCCTTGAGGTAGATATCCTCGTGCTTGACGCTCCGCCAGAGCCGTTCCACGAAGATGTTGTCCAGGGCCCGGCCCCGACCATCTATGCTGAGTTTGACCCCCTCTCGCTTGAGTGCGCCGGTGAAGGCCTCGCTGGTGAACTGCACCCCCTGGTCGCTGTTGAAGATCGCCGGTGCGCCGAAGCGTTGAAGGGCATCCTCAAGACAGTCGTAAGTGGGTCCGTTTTTACGGCCACTGTTGGGCGTATCAGACGAGACGTGGTGAATGATTAAGAGTTTGAAGTATTACGTCGGAATGGGGCTGCGGCCTGAATCCAAATATCCGGAAGATCTATCGGTGACTGTAAGTCTTGAAGGCTCGCAGTTGACGAAACGGATAAGGGATTCGTTCGAAGAAGAAAAGATTACGGAACTCTACGGTACCTACGGAGCCGAGACCGGGGCGACTCCCGTAGAGGTGGATCGATTGGAAGTGAAAACGAACAATGGTGAAATCGCGGTAACGGTATTGAATCGTGGAATCATCCTACTCATGAGCGAGAACGAGGAAGTGAAGAGGTTACATCGCTTCTTCTGCACTTTGAGAGATGAGCTGGGATGAATGAGAATCGAGCGAACGTGCAACAAGGGCGATGGAGTCCGACGCTTGACCGCCACCTCGTTTCGCTGCCACTCCATTCGGGCGCCGTCAAGCGCGGCTCATCGCCAACGTTATGTTTCGATTAGGAGGTAGGAAGTGCTGAATAGAGCAGCGCTGCTTCTTCGGTACAAAGAGCCGGCCATTCGGTGGATAAATGATGCTGATCCTGGTCCATCAGGTAAATGTCGGGTCCCGGCTGATTGTATACACGTTTACGAAATAAATCGGGGCGTTCCTGTTGCCAGGCCTTGAGTGTCTCAACCGGCGTTCGGTGCCCC
>NZ_KB906210.1:0-1783 GCF_000381205.1 Thioalkalivibrio sp. ALE11
GTGGGGCAGTTGCTCGGCGCGACCACTCAGGATGTTCGCAGCGCACTGGATGAAACCGGCCGGCTCTTTGAAACCGGCCTGCTGTCACGCTTCGGCCCGGGTCTGGGCCGATCGAATGAACTGGCCTTTGAACTCCGCGGGCGGATGGCCCAGGACCTGGCGACGGAGGAGAAGGCGCCGGAGGAGCTCCTCCGCTGGTTCTATACCCGTTCGCCCGCTCCGGTGATCTCGTTGGAAGACATCCCGCGTCTGGAAGACGAGTTCGGCCGTCTGGTCCGAATCATTCGGGAAAGCCGGGACAGTGACCGGAAAGCGGTGAATATCCTGCTCCATGGAGGTCCCGGTACGGGCAAAACCGAGTTCGTGCGGCTGCTTGCGCACGAGTTGGGGGCCACGCTCGTCGAGGTGGCCCACTGCGAACCGAATGGTGAGCCGATCGCCCCTTTGCAGCGCCTCCGGCGGTGGTCAATGGCGCAGAATTTCTATGGGCAGAACGGCAACACCTTGCTGCTCTTCGACGACATGGATGATGTCTTCACGAGTGCCGCGGACCAGGGACTTCCGGCGTGGTCTCGCAGCGGGGTCAAGGCGGGAAAGGCGTGGATCAATGCCCGCCTGGAAGGGGGCGAATTACCGAGCATCTGGATCGCCAACCGGACTCTACAGATGGATCCCGCCTACCTGCGGCGATTCACGTACGTCAGGGAATTTCGATCCCCGAGCCCAGATGCCCGGCGCCGGATGGTTCGCCGGTGCTTTGAGGGAATCCCCGTGTCACCGGCCTTCGAAGAGGCCTTGGCGGAACACCGGCCGGTCACTCCGGCCATGATGCGGCAGGTGGCGACCCTGGGCGGCCTGGTGGCGTCGGGCAGCGACGCCACGGATCAGGAACCCTTCCTTCGGGAGCAGCTCGACCAGCACCTCACTGTCCAGGGCTTCCCTCCCTTGCCGAAATCCGTCCCATCGACCCTGCCATGGCGGCGCGACGTTCTCCAGGTCACCGTCGATCTGGAAGCGTTGTTCGCGGGGCTTCAACGGAGTCAGCGCGGCCGTCTGCTCCTCCATGGCCCGCCGGGTACTGGAAAGACCGAGATGGTTCGGGCGCTGGCGATGGAGCTGGGTGTGCCCCTCATCCTGAAGCGCGCCTCCGACCTGCTGGGCTCGTTTCTCGGTCAAACCGAGAGCAACATTGCCGCGATGTTCGAAGAAGCGGCCGACTCCAGCGCCGTCCTTTTCCTCGACGAGGCCGACAGCTTTCTCGGCCCCCGTGCGGGCGCCAACCATCGCTGGGAAGTGACGCAGACCAATGAGCTCCTGACCCGCATGGACGAGTTCCGGGGTGTTTTCGTGTGCGCCACGAATGCGTTCGAGCGTCTGGATTCGGCCGTGATGAGACGCTTTGACGAGAAGATCGAGCTCCAATACCCCGATTCCGTACGTCGCTGGGAGCTTTTCTTGCAACTCCTGGACGCGCTTCACCTGGAGGCACCAGACTCTGCGCAGGCCGACTACCTCCGGAAACGGATCGAACATCTGGACAATCTGGTCCCGGGCGATTTCGCATTGCTGCTTCGGCGCGCCCACAACCTCGGCCATCGTTTCGAACCCGAGACGATCGTTGAGGCTCTGGAACGCGAGAGCGCTTCGAAAGAGGATGCCGCGGGCAGGCGATCCGGCTTTTTATAACCTCCTGAATTCACAGAATAACTGCAACGCCTGAACCCGGAAGGGGTGGGCCAGCTGCCGCCGTAGAATGGGTGGCTCTCACCCCAAACCCATTCAG
>NZ_KB906211.1:0-1764 GCF_000381205.1 Thioalkalivibrio sp. ALE11
TCCGGCTCGGGTTCCGGCTCGGGTTCCGGCTCGGGTTCCGGCTGGGGTTCGGGCTCAGGCTCGGGCTCAGGCTCGGACTCAGGCTCGGGCTCAGGCTCGGGCTCAGGCTCAGGCTCGGGCTCAGGCTCGGGCTCGGGCTCGGGCTCGGGCTCAGGCTCGGGTTCGGGTTCGGGTTCGGCGCCCGCCGCCGAGCCGGCTGCAGCTGCGGCGGCGCCGCTGACGGCTCCGGCGGCCGCGGCGCCGGCACCTTCTTCCGCCGGGATTTGCGGTTCGGCTTCGTCCCCGCGGGCCGAACGGCCCTCGCCCGACTTCGCCTGCGCGCTTCCCTTTTTGCCTGCGGAGGCGGACTTGCCCCCGCCCCCGGTCTGACGGCGCCCCAGCATGATGCCGGCCACCAGGAAAAGACCCAGACCCAGCGCCATGGAGCCCAGTGCAACCAGCACCGGCGGTCGGGTCAGCTGTTCGCTCAGCGGCACCTCGTCCGGGCCCGGCCGGCTTTCCACCTCGACCAGGCGTTCCTCGACTTCGACCAGGCGGTCGCGCAGCTGATCACGCTCGGTGCGCAGGGTGTCCAGGTCCTGTTCCATCTGCTGGCGCAGTTCTTCGGCCGCGGCGTCGGTCCCCGCATCCAGACGCTCCGACTCCAGCAGGAACCGCAGCTCTTCCACGGCCTCGCGCAGTTCGTCGATCTCGGCATCGCGCGACGCCAGACGTTCTTCGATCGCGGCACGCGACATGCCTTCGCGGCCCTCGTCCACCGCTTCGAAGCGGTCCTCCACGCGCACGGCGCCGGGGTCCCAGTTCTCGATGTGGCGCAGGACCTCGGCACGGGCACTGTCCCAATCACGCCGGGCGAATGCCGACTCCGGCGGCAGCTCCAGTACCGTCCCGGCCCGCAGCGTATTCACGTTCTGTTCGGCGAAGGCCTCGGGATTGGCCTCGAGGAAGGCAAGCATGGCTTCGTTGACCGACACGCCCGGGGGCAGATCAAAGGTCTGCACGATGCTGTACAGGGTGTCGCCGCGCTGAACCTCGTGCGTCGGCCGGTCGGGCGATTCGGCCAGCACCGGCGTCACGCCCGCGGCGGCCAGGCCGAGCGCCAGGGTCAGGCCGCGCACGGTGCCCGCCAGTCCGGAGCCATTGCGGCTGTGTTCCACCCGTCGATCCAAACCTGAACCCTCTGTCGAAATCCGCTGGCCACGAAGCGTGGCCTCGAGGAGGGTAACGGCCCGTGCAAGCCGTGCTGAAGGGATCCCCCGCCGGCAGGGTGCAAGCCGACCCCGTTTGACTCACAATCCCGGCTTGCGAACAAAAACATGCTGGAGGAGAAGATGCAGAAACGTTTTGCCCCCGGACTGGCCCTGGCCGGCCTGTTCACCCTGGGCCTGGCCGGGCCTGCTTCGGCGCTGGAAGTCGGCATCACCCCGGACCTGCAGTCGCTGGAGGTCCCGCACGGTGACGAGACCGTCACCATCCAGCGCATCCAGGACACCGAGAACCGGCTGGACAACGAATTCGCGAAGACCTCGCGCCCCTGCCCGCCGTTCTGCGTCCAGCCCATGGACCTGGGCCGTGGCGTGGAAACCCTCGGCGAGGCGGAGTTCCTCGAGTATCTCGGCCAGCTCGGCGAGCGCGACGACCTGCTGATCATCGATTCGCGCGGCCCCGACTCCTGATATGGATTGACCTGTCAACGGTTGGCTGTAGTGTTCGATCGAGACCTCCAGTTTTCCATGCCTTCGAGGCAGGGCACGAGAAGCGGAT
>NZ_KB906212.1:0-1483 GCF_000381205.1 Thioalkalivibrio sp. ALE11
CGGTGCCTTGGGCATCGGTCTGCTCCTGCTGTCGTGGCCCTGAAATCTACATTAACCCATGAAAGGGCTGTATGGCTTCAGGTTGACAGACAGGGATAGGCAGCATAAACAGGAAAGAGGAAGGCTTCTGATGCTTGAAAATAACTCCCTTTACCAACTAGAGCTCTCGCACAAGGAGCCATCTCCTTATATATCTTCGCCCTCATACCTTACCCTTGTCAACTGCATAAAAAACCTGATCAACTACTCCTACCATTTTCGCAAAAGAGTCCTTGTTTTTTCTCGCCAACCGAGAAACAGCGCCTATGCAAGCAAGATAAAAAAAAGACTTTTTTAATGAAGCAGGATCATCCCTAAAAACATCAAAACCCAAAAAAAGCCTTACACAACACTCCAGATCACTTGGATTTTTAGCATGAACTGAAATGTAAAAAGCGAAATCGAGCCCAATGGGGGCATCTTGCGCACGCCCCCAATCAATAATCTTAAAAGACTCATCAGACTTTATTAAATTACCATTATGCAAGTCGCCATGAGCTAAAAACTTATCTACAGAATCCATCGCAAAAAAATCAACAAGAAAAGGCTTGCTCAAGATACTATTTGCATCATAACCGTAAAACTCACACGCCATTTCAACAAAAGACTTTATCAAACCTATGCTGCCGACTCTAAAACTATAAAACATTCCCCTGAAACCAAAAATATCAATTTTCTCAGGCGGTGAAGACGTCAAATTTATTCTAATCCTCTCCTCTTCAACCCTAGAATAAAACGAACTTATCTTGCCAGCTACTCCCTCTTCAAAGACACTAGTTTCAGAAGCATTACTCAAAAACTCCAAATCCAAATAGCTAATATAGTCTCCAGCAGAGCCAGTGCCGAAGAAAGCAGGAATATATGGAAGTGATAAGCCTAAATCTTTCACTTTCTCGTAAAAACCAATCTCTTTTCTAATAGTTGACTTGGAGCTTCCAAACTTTCTAATAACACCTTTTTTAGAGTTTAAATAGAACCCTAAATTTTCGTCTCCACCAGCAAAAAAATCGACATTATCTATAGACACCTTACTGCCCAAAAAATCAAACCCACCCTCAGTGTAGCACTTATTGAAAATAATGAAAAAGCAATCGCCAGCCAAATTATAGCAGCCTAGCCGCCTAAACTCTCTGGCCACCGCCTCTATGTTTTCAAGACCTAAACTCGGCAACTTAAAATCAAAGACAGTAGAAATAAGAACAACAGCTTCGTCGCGATACCCCTGTTTCACGAGAGAACGTGAAGCCCTGATTGCATTATCGACCTCTAGACTTCCTTTAATGTCAGAAAAGAGCTTTTTCAAAAAGCACCTCACTATGCTTCAATTTTTTAATAAAGATTTTTTTCATAGCCTGAATTCAACCAACAAGTGCAACGCCACGTCATGCGGCGCGTCGCCGCTGTAAAGATTGCTCCAGCACTTCGATCGGGGCCCGGTAGCCGA
>NZ_KB906213.1:0-1459 GCF_000381205.1 Thioalkalivibrio sp. ALE11
GATGACAGGCGCTCCAGCGACTGCGAAAGCGCATTCTGCGAAGCATTCAGGTTCCGCTGCGCATTCAGCGACAGGATGTTGGTGTTGATGACTTGCGACATGGTCTTTTCCTCTTGCCATGACAGCCCCATTACGGGGGCCAACCGTGCGGAAACACTTCCGCTCCTGCTGGCGGTAACGGCCGACCGGCAAGGAACTTTAGCCCCGGCGGCAAATTTTTTCCGCCCCACTTCGCCGCACCATGTCGCGCCGCAAACCCCCTTACCCGGATTCTGGCCCATCCCGGCGGCAATTTCCGGCCGCCGCGGAAAAATGCCCGCAATCCATCACACGCCCCGACCTCTTAACCCGCCCCCCGTCGGATCGCGCTAGCGCGCGAACCCATGCCGTTGTCCCCGGGCACTGTAGGAGCGCGCTCGCGCGCGAACTCGCGCGCGAAACCCCACCCGCCCGGACCATCCGCCTCGAGATCACACCCCCCAAAACGCAAAAAGGCCCGCCCCGATCACTCGGGACGGGCCCCGGGATGGCCCGCAGCACGGGCCCGGAGGAAGCCGAAGCCTTACTGCAGCAGACCCAGCACGTTCTGCGGCACCGCATTCGCCTGCGACAGCACCGAAGTCCCCGCCTGCTGCAGCACCTGCGCCCGGGTCAGGTCCGCCGTCTCCGCGGCGAAGTCCGCGTCCCGGATCCGCGAACGCGCATCCGACAGGTTCTCCGATCCGATCTCCAGGTTCGAAATCGTGCTCTCGAAACGCGTCTGCACCGCACCCAGCTCCGCACGCAGCGAGTTGATCTCGGTCAGCGCACCATCCAGCGCGCCCATCGCCTGGGTCGCCGTCTCGCGCGTCATCACGTCAATCTGGGTCAGATCCACGTTCCGGGAAGCTATCAGGAGGCTTCCGTCAAGGAACGGGGCCATCGCATCGCCGTCACCATCCAGGGCAGTCCCGTCCCCGGAAACCGAAAAGTCCGCATCCAACGCCCCCGTCACGGCAATCGTGCTTTCGCCCTGATTGTTCACGCGAACAGAGACCTCCAGAGCTGCATCAGAAACGGCTTCCGCACCGTTTTCGCCGCTGGTCACGGCATCGTTGATCGCGGTATTCATGATCCGCACCACGTCATCTAGCGTGTCGGCACCACTGATGTCGATGCCATCATCCCCATCGATCAGCTCACTGCTGCCCGCAAAATCACTGATGGCAAACTCAGCCGTTTCAATATCGAGGTTGCCATCAAACCCAGTCAATTCCTCCGCGATCTGCTCCTGAGACGGCCCTTGGGCTCCCACAACTTCGGATATACCCAGCTGGGTGGTGCGCGAATCCACGCCACTCACTGCGATGGTCTGCCCCTGGTTTGCCCCCACCTGGAAGAACAGGTCCTCCACCGTGCCATCCAGGATCCGGCCGCCGTTGAATTCCGCCGAGTTGGCCACACGACTGACCTCCTCCAT
>NZ_KB906214.1:0-1414 GCF_000381205.1 Thioalkalivibrio sp. ALE11
GAGTTGTCGGCGTTGGATTTGACCGTGGAGGTCATCTCTTCCATGGAAGAGGCGGTTTCCTCCAGCGAGGAGGCCTGTTCCTCGGTGCGCTGGGACAGATCGGTGTTGCCCTGTGCGATCTCGGAGGAGGCCGAACGTACGTTATTGGCGCCCTCCAGGATTTGCCTCACCAGGTCGTCGAGGTGATCCATGGAACCGTTGATCGCCTCCTGCATGCGACCGAACTCGCCCTTGTAATCACCCTCCATGCGTACGGTGAGATCGCCCTGCGCCAGGGCCTGGACCGCTTCGATGGCTTCGTCCACAGGTTCCTTGACCGAATCGATCAGGCGGTTGAGCTCGTCGCCCAGCTGGCGGACGAAACCGTCCAGCTCCTCGGTATCGATGCGCTCGTCCAGGCGGCCTTCGAGGACCTCGCGGATCAGTTTCTCGATCTGGCTTTCGGCATCGCGCTGGGCGGTCAGGTCGAACCACTCCAGGGTGTTACCGAGGAATTCGCCTTCCTCGGAGTCCTCGCCGGTCACGTGGACCTTGAGGATTGCCTCGCCCATTGTGTATTCACGGTCGATCCCCTCGTGGCGGCAACGGTCCATCACCGAGCGTTCGGGCAGCAGCTGGGGGAAGACCCGGTCCAGCTTTTCGCCGGTCGACGCGGTGGGTGTGCCGCCGGCGGCGCGGATATCCCCGGCGCGTTCCTGCAGCAGCCGCTTCATCGGTTCGTTAAGGTAATTGATGGTCCAGTCCGACCGGATCATCATGAACGGCTGGGTGGCCGTATCCACCGCCCAGCGCATGCGGATCAGTTCGTTGTATTCGTCTGCGGAAATGGTGATCCCGTCCGCGTTGTCTTCAGCCGCCATGTTGCTCTCCTGGTCCGGAATCGGGTGGGCTCCGCCGGTCCGGCGGAGCGAAAGGTTCGGTCGAGGCGACGGATGTACGTCGCCGGGTCATGGCCACCGGGCCTGCTGTCGGCTCCGTCTGCGCCTCTGGTCAGCGTCCCCGGAGGTCAGAACTCTTCCCATTCTTCGCTGCTGTCCGCGGTGGCGGACTTCTGCTGCGTCCGGGCGCGCGGGGCCGGCTTCTTCTTCTCCTCTTCCTTCTTCGCGGCGGGACGAGTGCTGCCGGCGGCGGCCGGGCGCTGTGCCCGGTTTTCCTCGGTGCGCCCGGCGGGGCGGGCGGCTGCGGCCGGAGCGGCCGGGGCCTCGCTGCGCGAGCCCTTGAAGAAGGCCATCAGCTCGAGCAGTTCGCGAGCCTGATCGTCGAGGGACTCGGAGGCGGAAGCGGCCTCCTCGACCAGGGCGGCGTTCTGCTGGGTAACTTCGTCGAGCTGGGAGACGGCCTTGTTGATCTCGTCGAGCCCGGTGGACTGCTGCTCGGAGGCGGCGGCGATCTCGGCGATGATGTCGGAGACCTT
>NZ_KB906215.1:0-1344 GCF_000381205.1 Thioalkalivibrio sp. ALE11
CAGCGGGCACTTCAGGCGGGCCGTAAGGGCTACTGGCATCGGTTCTGCGGCGGGCGCGCGGTGTGGATGCCCCCGAGGGATCCGGAACGCCCGGCCGGCTGGCTGGGGAGTGCTTAATGGGCTGTAGGAAACGGCGGGGCGAGTCCCCGCCTTTTCTTTTGGGTAATCGAAAACTTCGGAGATGCGGCTTCGAACGAGCGTCTCGGCGGAGGGCGATGCGAGGGCGATGCCTACGGCTCGCCCGGTTTCTCGTGGCATGCTGGCTCCATGTGCGGACGAATGACGCGTTACAGCGCGACCAGCGAGCTGGCCATGCGCTATTTCCAGGTGCCGGTCGATGCGGGTTTCGACGCACCGCGGTACAACGTCGCGCCGGGGACGGAGCTGGAAGGGTTCCGGGCGGGCGACGATGGACGGGCCGCCTTCCTGGCGATGTTCTGGGGCTTTCGTCCGCAACGGGTGGAGGAGGGACCGCGGCCCATCAACGCGCGGGCCGAGAAAGTGGCCACCAGTCCGTATTTCCGCTCGGCGTTCGCCCATCGCCGCTGCATCGTGCTGGCCGATGGCTGGTACGAGTGGCGGCGGACGGAGCAGGGGAAGCAGCCGTATTACATCACTTTGGCTGAAGATGCGCCGCAGGACGTGCTGATGATGGCGGGGATCTGGGAACCCACCGCCGACGGCGGCGCCTGCTGCGCCATCATCACCGAACCCGCATCGGACCGTCTGGCGCACATCCACGAGCGCAAGCCCCTGGTGCTGGATGCGGCCTGCCGCTGGGACTGGCTGGACCCGGCACTCACCGAACGGGCAGCCATCCGGGCGCGGACGCAGCGCCTGAACCCCGAGGCGCTTAGGTACCACCCGGTGTCCACCCGCGTGAACCGGCCTGCCGAAGACGACCCGTCGCTGATCGAAGCGATTGCCTGATGGGCCCCAGAGCCTTTATTCGCGTTCCTCGTCCCGTTCCTGGCCCGCGTCCACCAGCGGATCGCCGCCCAAGTGGTCCCGCAGGGCCTCGTACTGGCGCAGCGCCGCAAGCAGCTTCACGAACTCGCTTTCGTGCAGCAGGACCACGCGCGAGCCGTCCTTGATGCGAACGAACTCGGGGTGCAGGACCAGTTCTTTGAAGGCGATTTCGTTGGACATGGGGGCTCTCGCTTCCGAAGTCGATTCGGATGGGTATACACATTCCGCACGTGCGTCGGACGCTATGTTCCCGCGGCCGGGCGACAGAAACGGACGCGCGGATGGGCCACCCTGAAGGTCCAATCCATTCGCCGGGGTTGTCATGGATATTCTGAAAGTCGTTTGTGCCTTCCTGCTCGTTGCGCTGACGGGGTG
>NZ_KB906216.1:0-1340 GCF_000381205.1 Thioalkalivibrio sp. ALE11
CATACCGCGAGAGAAGGCACCCCTGTTTCATGCCCGGGAGTGGATGAGTATTGTGCCCGATGAGCGAACGGGAGGCTGACCGCATGGCGAGTACGGCGTCTGTCCAGAAAATTGTCGGCCCTGAACTGAACTCTGAATTCAGGAACTGAAGAACGAATAAAACTCATCGAGGGTAGTATCTTCGCAGTAGGCAAGATGATTGGTTTTTTGAGCAATGTGTCGGGATAGGTTCTGGAAAGAAGGAATCTGACTCAAATGGTCGTGCTGAGGCTGACCCCGATAAGCTATTCTTTGTTTTAGGGTCTCCGCATTCGCCTGGCAGTAGATGATCTTTAACGGAAGCGATGGGCTGGCGAGTCTTATGGTGAGATATTGGTCTAGAAAGTGCTCGGGTCGTGAATGATGGAGCGCGAGTCCGACAATAGCTTGGGTAATCGATTCATCGAATAATACATAACGTGGCAAGTGGCGTGGAGAGGAGGATTGGATCAAGGCGATATCTAGGCATGACCGGTAAAGAAGGTGTACACGTCGGGTGATACAAGATGTGTTGCCCGATAGATTTGAGAGCTCCCTGTGGGCATGTTCGAGAATAGGATGCAGGTCTTCCTGACGTTCAGATAGCGCGGACCAGGCAGTAGCTGGGAACAGGTTGTCAGCCAAGGGGTATCGGAGTGTCGGTATGGAACAAAGCACCTTGTAGGAAAATGCTGCAAAGGCGGACTTGGAGTGAATTGAATTGGCAATTCGGTTTGCCTTGGCTTTCGGTGCCCATGCGGTGAGAGCCGGGGTCTTTAGCTTGCGGGGTAGCTTTCGAGCGAGAGTGGTTTTTCCAGAGCCAGGGGCTCCGATGAGTTCGATGGCGTCAGGAAGTTTGGGGTGCTTGTGATCGCTCATTAGTCGTTCGCGTTTTCGGGTTGATTTATAGATGGTGTTGGTGTTCGTTTTCAAGGATAAATTGAAGCTGGTTAGCGCGTTCGTGCCAAGTGTCAGCCTTGAATTCTATTGTGTTGGTGCGCTCTTTATGAATAGCGGCAGCCCAAATTGCCTGCGCGAGCTCGGATGGTGACTGCGGGCTGTAGGTCGCGATTACTCCATCCGGAAGTGGGTGTCGTGAAAATGCACTAGTGCGGGCGGCAATGACGGGTGTTTTGCACGCGAGCATTTCGTGAAGTTTCTGTGGGTAGCAGTGTTCGCCAAAAGTGTTGGTCCGGTTGGTTATTACAGCTATATCCAGTGCATTGAATAACCAGTTAACCTCCCCTAGGGGGACTTGACCGAGATCATATGTGGGCGTTTTTCGCGGGCGATTCCAGCTGGAATCGCGTGCGCCTGCCACG
>NZ_KB906217.1:0-1307 GCF_000381205.1 Thioalkalivibrio sp. ALE11
GGACCTGTTCTTCCAGGTGGGTGCGAACCAGGGGCAGACCATTGCCGTGGACGGCGTGGATGCCCGGACCTCGGAGCTGGGGACCACCGAGGTGGAAGGAGCCAACGGGCTTTCACAGGAAGAGATTGGGCAGATCGACACGGATGTGGCATTCAGTAACATTCAGATCGAAGGGGATGAGTTCTCTGATATCGTTGTGGATCTGAGTGAGGCGGACAACCTTGAGGATGTGGTGCGGCTGGTGAACGCCGAGATTGCCAGCGAAGCGGCGGAAGGTGATACCAATGCGGCAGCGGTCGCGGATGCCAACCTGCAGGCCGCGTTGCGGGTCGATAACGCGGGCAACACGACGGTGGCTATCACTTCGCAGCTGGGCACGGAGGGCCTGGAGGTGACCGGGGGACAAGTGACCCTGGAGGATGGAAGCACGGTTGACCTCTTTACGCAAGATGCTGGAACTGGTACGGCGATCGAGTCCGATGATGTGACGTTGAACGACATCGATGTGACCACGCGCGAGACGGCGACCCAGGCCATGGGTGCGCTGGATGGAGCGCTGACTGAGGTGAACTCGCTGCGTGCGGAGCTGGGTGCGGTGCAGACGCGTTTCGAGAGCACGATCTCGAACCTGGAGATCGGTTCGGAGAACCTGTCGGATGCGCGTTCGCGGATCCGGGATGCGGACTTTGCCGCGGAGACGGCGGACCTGACCCGGGCGCAGGTGCTGCAGCAGGCGGGGACCTCGGTGCTGTCGCAGGCGAACGCGGTGCCGCAGAACGTGCTGGGTCTGCTGCAGTAAGGCTTCGGCTTCCTCCGGGCCCGTGCGGCGGGCCATCCCGGGGCCCGTCCCGAGTGATCGGGGCGGGCTTTTTTGCGTTGTGGGGTGATCTCGGGGGCCGGTGGTCCGGGCGGGTGCGTTTTCGCGCGCGAGCGCGCTCCTACGGAGAGGCGGGGTCGGGGATATGGGGTCGGGGTACGTGATGGATTGCGGGGATTTCTCGGCGGTGGCAGGAAGTTGCCGCGGGGATCGGCCAGAATCCGGGTAAAGGGGTTTGCGGCGCGACAGGGTGCGGCGCAGCGGGGCGGAAAAAATTTGCCGCCGGGGCTAAAGTTCCTTGCCGGTCGGCCGTTATCGGCTGCAGGAGCGGAAGTGTTTCCGCACGGTTGGCCCCCGTCATGGGGCTGTCATGGCAAGAGGAAAAGACCATGTCTCAAGTCATCAACACCAACATCCTGTCGCTGAATGCGCAGCGGAACCTGAATGCTTCGCAGAATGCGCTTTCGCAGTCGCTGGAGCGCCTGTCATC
>NZ_KB906218.1:0-1203 GCF_000381205.1 Thioalkalivibrio sp. ALE11
ATCGCCCACGAGAATTCGGTTCGTGCGAGCAATGTCGAGGGCGGTGCGGGTGGCGGCGTCTTTGCGTCCATCGAGAAGCTGGAAGAGATCCTGACGCGGACCCTGTGGGAGACCATCGACGAGGCCCTGGACGATGAGCGACTGCATCAGGCCATCGCTGCCGGCCCTTCGGAAAGTCAGACATCGGGCGAGCTGGAAGCGGATATCGAGGCCCTTCGGCGGCTTCGAGACCGCGGCGTGATCACCGAAGAAGAGTACAACGAGCGCGTACTCGATTTGGTGGAGTGATGGTGCAGATCTCTCTGCCCGGTCGCGCCTGACGGATTGCGCGACATGCCAGGCGTCGAAGTCACGGGGCGGGGGAAAGTCCGTTCGGTGTCGGCGATGACCAGCCGATGTGTGCGGCTGCCAACGGATTCAGTGCGGTCGCGATGAGTCGTGCTCACGAGGGGCTGGAAAACCGCGAGGTACAGTGCAAGGAGGAACCATGTCGCACGACCAACTGAAAGCGAGGCAAAGGGCCGAGAGACATGAGCACGCTGAAGGAATCGCCCTGCGGATTCACCGTGCGCTGAGTTGGCTCAAGCGGTCGGAGATGTGCGATGACGAAGACGGGCGTTTCATCTTCCTGTGGATCGCGTTCAATGCCGCGTACGCAAACGATCTCGGGGAGCAGCGCGTCGGCGAGAGCCGGCTATTGCGGGAATTCCTGCATCGCTTGAGTGACCTGGATGGCGGGAGGCGGCTGTACGACCTGGTCTGGCGGCAGTATTCCGAATCCATCCGTCTCTTGCTGAACAACCAATATGTGTTTCAGACCTATTGGGATTGCCAGAATCGTGTGGAAGGAAGTGAGGATTGGCAGGAACGGTTCGCCGCAGCTCGGCGAGCCGCGCACGCGGCACTCGCGCAACAGGATACCGGCACCGTTCTCGCGATCGTGTTCCAGCGTCTTTATACGCTCAGAAACCAGCTCGTTCATGGTGGGGCGACCTGGGGTAGCTCGGTGAACCGCGAGCAGCTCCGGGATGCCAATCGGATCATGGGGGACCTGGTTCCGGCGGTCATTGAGATTATGCTGGATAATGCGCAGGAGCATTGGGGGGATGTCCTCCGCACCCCGTTTGGCCTGGACACCTCCCCCGGGGGTATAGTCAGGGCGCCCTGAGCCTTTGACTGCCCCCACCTGGACCAAGACGGAGG